>JAGOFO010000002.1:0-28422 GCA_017997155.1 Myxococcota bacterium | reverse complement strand
TCGGTCCTGACGTGCCGCACCAAGATTGGCTGCTGCGCGCTGTGCTACGGGCGCGACCTCGCAAGGGGCAGGCTGGTCAACATCGGCGAGGCGGTCGGCATCATGGCCGCGCAGTCGATCGGCGAGCCTGGAACCCAGCTCACGATGCGTACGTTCCACATCGGTGGTACGGCCCGCGTCTCCGAGCAGAGTTCTCTCGAGTCCCGCAAGGCCGGTACGGTCAAGTTCAATGATCTCACCACAATCGAGCGTCGTAACGGCGAACTGGTCGTTATGAACCGCAACGGCGAGATCGCGATTCTGGACGAGCAGGGCCGCGAGCGTGAAAAGTACCCGGTGCCGTACGGTTCAGTTCTGCGCGTTCGTGACGCGCAGGCGGTACAGGGCGGCGCGACACTGGCCTCCTGGGATCCGTGGTCGAACCCGATCCTCACCGAGGTCGACGGCGTCATCCGGTTCGAGGACATAATCGAGGGCGTCACGGTCAAGGAATTGACCGACGAGGTCACCGGTATGTCGCGAAAGGTACTGATCGAGTCCAAGGACGTCGATGCCCGTCCGTGCATCATGGTAAAGGACAAGAAGGGCAAGACGAAGGTGATCCCGGGCAGGAACCTCGAAGCGAAGTACCTGCTGCCTGTCGGCGCCAACATCACGGTTTCCGAGGGTGACGAGATATTCCCCGGCGACGTCATCGCCAGGGTTCCCAAGGAAACGACCAAGATGAAGGACATCACGGGCGGTCTGCCCCGTGTCGCCGAACTCTTCGAGGCCCGCAAGCCGAAGGAACATGCCATCATCTCCGAGATTGACGGTATCGTTTCGTTCGGAAAGGCCACGAAGGGCAAGCGCAAGATCGTCATCACCCCGGAAGTCGGCGAGAAGATCGAGTACCTGATCCCGAAGGGAAAGTATGTCAGCCTGCGCGAAGGCGATGAAGTCCGGGCCGGCGATCCGTTGATGGACGGCGCGTCGAATCCGCACGACATCCTCAGGGTTCTCTCGATTCAGGCGCTGGCGAAGTACCTGGTCGACGAGGTCCAGGAAGTTTATCGTCTGCAGTCGGTCAGAATTCACGATAAACACATCGAGGTCATCGTCCGCCAGATGCTGCGCTGGGTGAAGATCACCGAGGCCGGCGACTCCAGGTTCCTGGTTGACGAGCATGTCGACCGCTGGGCATTCGAGGAAGAGAACAACAGGCTTTTCGATGAAGACAAGGTACCGGCCGTCGGCGAACCGATATTGCTCGGCATCACCAAGGCTTCGCTGCATGTCGAATCGTTCCTGTCCGCCGCCTCCTTCCAGGAGACGACCCGCGTCCTCACCGAAGCCGCCATTTCCGGCAAGGAAGACAGACTTCGCGGCCTCAAGGAAAACATCATCATGGGTCGCCTTATCCCGGCTGGAACCGGTTATCCGGCCCTGGTCAACAAGGTCGAGGTCCAGATCCTTGATGGTGGCACCCCCGAGAACCCGCCCGTCCAGAACCTCTGAATCCGGTGACATATGACCGCGCAGGCCCGCACGCCCTTCAGGGCGATGGTCATCTGCGCCTTCGTGGTGACGGTGGCGTCCATGATCGCCGTCGTCCCGGCCAGTCTCCCGAACAGGGTCACCATATCCGCCGACTGTCCGATCGAAGTCGCGTGGCCTGGCCGGCAGAGGGTGATCATCGTTTTTGACAGCGCTCCGGACGCATGCACCGCCCTCGCCCTGGCGGGCTTCAAGGGCGAGTGTGTCTTGAAGGGGCTGTCCAGGGCCGGAATGTCCATATCGGTCCTGCCGGACGGGAGCGTGGTTCAGGGCTGGATGTCGGGCAGCGACCTTCTGACGTTCGGGATACCGGTGCCGATAAACGCGGCGACCGTTTCCGACCTGGAGGCGATCAACGGCGTCGGTCCCTCGACGGCCCGGGCAATGGTAAGAAGCCGCCTGAAGGAAGGCCCGTTCAGGTCGGCGCGTGATCTGCTGCGTGTGAAAGGCATCGGCCCCAAAAAGGGTGCCGTGATTGATCAGTACGTCAGTTATAGTCCCTGGCAGTCCGGCGAAGCAGATCCATCGCGCTGATGGCCGTCTCGCAGACTTCATCCGAATCGAGTCCGACGCATCTGTGATCCTTGACAACGAACCGGCCGGCCGAGAGCAGATGAAGAACGTTGTCACGTCCCATCGAATAGACAATCGCTTTACAGGGGTCGTCGAATCCGGTGCTGTGAGGCAGGCGGGGATTAAGCACGAGGATGTCCGCGCGTCTGCCCGGTGTCAGCGACCCTGTCTGTTTGTCCAGGCCGAGCGCGTGCGCCCCGTTCACGGTAGCCATCCGGATCACCTGCCAGGCGGGCATTGCCAGTGGACCGTGCAGCGCCTTCTGGATCAGCGATGCCGCGCGCATCTCGACGAACATGTCGAGGTTGTTGTTCGCCGGGGCGCCGTCCGCGCCGATCGAAACCTGAACACCGGCCTGAAGCATCCGGGGTATGGGAGCGATCCCCGAACCCAGTTTCATGTTCGTGGAAGGGCAGTGCAGCACCTTCGTTTCCGTCGCCGCGAGCAGAGCAATTTCGTCGTCGGTCACCTTCACGCAATGCGCCAGCCTGGTGTCGGGGCCCAGAATGCCGAGCTCGTCGAACAAGGCAAGCGGCCGCATGCCGAATCTTGCGACCGAAAGGTCGTTTTCCTCGTCGTTCTCGGAGCAGTGCGTGTGGATCGGAATTCCGGTCTGACGTGATGTCTGCGCAACGAGTGTCAGCAGTTCGCGGGAACACGACGGCGCGAAACGCGGGGACATCGCGTACCCGGCGACCGAATCCAGGCCCCTGACCGCCTGGGCCGTTTCCACCGCGTCCCGAACGGCCGCTTCCGGTTCCTGAGGCGTCAACCCCGACGACGGATCGAGCGTGTCGACGAGGATGCTGGCCCAGACACCGCGAAGACCTGTGCCCGCGGCAGCGGCCGGAATCGCGTCCGCATCATGCAGAAGCCCGAAATCGTTGATGGTAAGGGTGCCCGACAACAGCAGTTCAGCCGCCGAAAGACGAACGGACGCCCGGATCATCTCGCGGGTCATCGCGTCTTCAAAAGGCCAGGTGCGATGACGCAGCCAGGTCATCAAGCTCATGTCGTCGGCCAGGTTGCGCCACAGGGTCTGGCATGTGTGAACATGGGTCTGGATGAAGGCCGGCATCACGATCAGGCCGGTCAGGTCGATGGATTCCTCGCCGCCAAGGCGTGGCGCCGAAGGCACCACCTGTTCAATCAGGCCATCCCGGATCACGATGTCTCCGGTCAGGATCTGATTATCGTCGTCACAGGTCACCACGGTGGCTCCGCGAAGCACCATCCGCGGTCTTGTCGGATTACCGGTCGCGTCCATCAAGCATCCCGCTGTCAAAGGCGTCGGGCAGGAGCTCGCGGACCGTCCAGGTACGTTCCGCCCCGAGGTTCCCGACACTGATTACGATAACGTCCGGCCCCAGCTCATTCAGGGCCTGGCGACACATCCCGCACGGAGGAACGGGAGTCGGATGGGATGCCACGATCATGACCGCCAGAACCGACCTTTCGCCGGCCGCGGTTGCCGCGCCGATCGCGTTTCTCTCGGCGCAGGTGCCGACCGGATATGAGGAGTTCTCGACGTTGCATCCGACGTGGATCGCGCCTGACGCCCCGAGAATCGCCGCGCCCACCCGGAATCCAGAATACGGGGCGTATGCGTTGTCCATGACGCGCCTGGCCGCGCAAAGCAGGGCCGATTTCTGATCTTCGTTCAGCATTTCACCATTTCCCGTCAGCGATGACCGCCTCGAACAGGTCTCCGAGTTTGACCCCGGCGGCCGCCCCGACCTCCTTCACCTCTTCGTGCGACAGTTCGCTCGCGCCGGTACCGGCCGCGGCATTCGTGACCACCGATACGCCACCGACCCGCATCCCCGCGTGCCTGGCAGCGATCGCCTCGGGTGCCGTGGACATGCCGACAGCATCCGCGCCAATCGCTTTCAGCATGCGAACCTCGGCCGGGGTCTCGTATGTCGGACCGCAGTTGGCGGCGTAAACGCCTTCCTTCAGAGTCAACCCCAGTCGTGCAGCCTGTTCCTTGAAAACCTGTCTGATCGCGGGAGTCCAGGCGGTTGTCATGTCCGGGAAACGCGGGCCGAGGTTGCCTGGATTGGGCCCCCGTAACGGATTGTCCCCCATCAGATTCAGGTGGTCTCGTATCAGCATCAGGTCGCCCACCGCGAAGTCCGGGTTGATGCCACCGGCGGCGTTCGATAAAAGAAGTGTCGGGACCCCAAGCAGCGCCATCACGCGCGTGGCGCGACAGACCGTTTCGAAGTCGTGGCCTTCATAGTAGTGGACCCGTCCGGCCAGAACCGCGACCCTGTGACCGGAAAGCGTTCCGATGCAGAGCCTGCCTGAATGACCTGGAATTCCGGGCGCCGGAAGCCCGACGTCATGAAAAGGAATCTCGAACTGCGAATGCAGCCTCTTTTCGAATCCGCCCAGCCCGGAACCCAGCACGACGGCGATTTCCGGGGTCTGTTCGAGTGTCGTCCAACCGGTTCGGGCGATGATCTGGGTCACCGACCAGTAGGCCTTGGACAGAGGTGAGCCGGAGACGTTGTACTCGGCCACCCCCATTCTCTCCAGTGCGTGGGCGAGGATCTGGTTGCTCATAAAGGCCCCCTTTTCAATCATTGGACATTCTAGCCCATCCACCATACAGCGTCTTTGATTTCGGCCGTCAGGCGTCTCGAATCGTGATATCCTCCGGCCCTGCCGGGAGTGTGAATATGTTGTACAAGAAAATTCTGCGTCCGTTCCTGTTCAAGTTCAATGGCGAGACCGCCCATCACATGGCCATGGCAGGGCTGCGCGTGGCGTCGGTGGTTCCGGGCGTCCCTTCAATCATGCGCTCGGTCATGGGGCCACGTCGGGCCGACAGTGTCGAGGTCGGCGGACTGCGGTTCCCGAACCGCCTCGGAGTGGCGGCCGGATGGGTGAAGAACGGAGACGCTCTGCCTGCCGTCTGGGGACTGGGCTTTGGATTTGTCGAAGTTGGAACGGTGACTGCAGGCGAGTGGCCCGGCAACCCTAAACCGCGTGTTCACCGGCTGGTCGAGTCGAACTCGATGATCAACCGGATGGGGCTTCCGTCGAAGGGATGGAAGGCGGTCAGAAAGAAGCTGGAGATTCAGAAACGGCGGATGCCGGTGCTTGTTAATATTGGAAAGACCGCGGATCCCGCCATTCACGGCGAAGCGGCGATCGCGGACATCCTGGAGTCGGTCAATGGGCTGCTGCCGGTGGCCGACATGCTGGTGCTGAATCTGTCCTGCCCCAACGTCGAAAGCGGTCGCGATTTCGAGAATGACCCGGATCAGCTTCGCGCGCTTCTGGTCGCCGTCAGGGAAGCGGTCGCCGGAAAACGCAAGGTGCTGGTCAAACTGTCCCCGGACCGGACGGCGCCGGATCTGGCGGCAACGGTTGACGTGGCCATGTCATGCGGGATCGATGGTTTCGTTGCCAGCAATACGACGAAAGGTCGCGAAGGCCTGTCGGCCGCCGAACTGGAACTCGGGCTGCGCGGTGGACTCAGCGGCGCCCTGCTGCTGGACAAGGCGGTCGCTACCGTGGCCGCGGTCAGGAATCAGGTCGGGCGTGGCCCGATCATCATCGGGTGCGGAGGCATCTTTACCGGTCGCGACGCATGGAAGTTCCAGGATGCCGGCGCCGACCTGTTCGAGGGATTCACCGGGTTCATCTACGAGGGACCGTTCTACTGCAGGAATGTATTCGCGGGCATGCGCTCAGACTCAAGCCGGTACTGACAGGTTCGAATATCGGACCGGTTCCGATCACGGCCAGTCGAATCCGACGTTGAAGATGCTGTTGAAATAGCTGACGGCCGCGGTGGTTACCGAATCGACGCCATCCACAATCGCGCCGGCCTCATGATTTTCGTTCAGCCCGCTCTGGTTCCAGTTGCCGGAATACACGATCACGGTGTCATCGACGATCAGCAGTTTGGCGTGCGTTATGTCGTCGTAGGTGTCGTTGTCCGGGTCAGGTTCGTCGAACCTGACCTCGATCCCGCTCTGTTCCAGAATGTCGGCCATCTCTTCGTTCTGCGGGGTCAGATAGCTGGCGTAGTCACGTAAACAGCGTTCAAAAAGCACTTTTACCGTTACTCCCCTGCCGGCCGCGGATTTCAACCCGTTTGCCAGCTTGGTCGCCAGGCTCGAATCGGGATTGAAATTGTACATGACCAAAAGGATTCGATCGGTGGCGTCGTCGATAATCGGCGTGACCGAGTTGACATATTCCTGATCGCCGATCGGGAGGATTCCAGAGGCTGAAACGTTGGCCTCCATACCCTGCCTCGTGGAAGGGGAGTTCCATACCGATTCGACGTATTCGACGAATTCCTGGACCGTCTCAGGCTCGTTCAGCCAAAGGTTGGCCTCGTTGTTGAAGTGCAGCGATGACTTGGACAAGTTGGTCGATCCGACCAGGACCTGTTCGTCATCGACCACCAGAAGCTTGACGTGGGTCGTGCCGTTCCATCCGTCAAGCTTGGCGGTGATGTTGTTGATTTCATTAAGTTCCTCGACACGGGCCGGATTGCCTTCGGGGTCGTTGTCGAGGAGGACTCTGACCGGCACTCCGCGGCCGGCCGCGCTCTTCAGGGAGTTCGCCACGCTGATATCGTCCGGGCTGTATTGCGAAAAACTCAGGTGAATCAGGTCGACCGAACGCTTTGCGCCGCCGATCATCGAATTCGCCCTTGTCTCCCAGGCCTTGTTCGTGACAAATACGACGGAAGGCGTTGGAATCGAGGTGTCCTGAACCGTGTCCCCGCCACCCGGATCGGTCTGACCTGGGTCACTGCCATGGTCGGGCGTCCACACTTCCCTGCCAGGGTCGTCACCGGAAGCGTCGCGATCCGCATCAAGCGCGAAACCATCCTGCCGTCCGTTATCCGGCGTCGCTACATCCTGCGGTCCGCCGAAATCGTAGAACGCCGAGTAGTCGCGACCCTCGATGAAGCCCGGTCCCCCGCCGCAGCCGACCGGCGCCCCAAGCACAAGCACCGTCGCGGCCATCAGCCACAAAACCGGAAGCCGTCCGGACAGAGGCTGGAAAACTGTGCGTCGCAAGATCATGGATTCACCGCCTTGAACTCGTCCCAGCCGAACCTGTCCGTGTAAGGCTTCCAGACACCACGGCAGATCCCATTGTACCTGCAGCCGTCGCATTCCGCGCGCTTGGATTTCACCCAGGTTTCCTGATAGGTTCGGGTTACAAGCTCAAAACTGCCGGAATCGCCCTGAATCGCTTCAGGTTTGAACAGGCCGGCATCACCATCGCTCGGCGATGTCCGCGCCACACCGGCCTTCCGCGCCTTTTTTTCGAAAGAACCGTCCGGCTCGTAGTGGAAATAGCGTTCCACATATCCACGAATCGAATCGGGCAGTCCGACGGTCGTGCAGTACGGGATGTCCACCAGCGCCATCCGTTCCACCACCGTCGGCGGGATCGAAGACAGCAGCCCGCCAAACATCCGGGCCACATCGGAATAGCGAGGCATCAGTCGTTCGAGGTGGGTTCGACCTCCGCCGTCAGGCATCATCACGTTGAATGCGTGGGCGTCGACGTCCAGTGTCCCCATCAGGTCGCAGAAGGCGGCCATGTCAGCCAGGTTTTTTTCGGTCACGACCGTGCTGGTCTGCAGCTTGAAACCGAAAGCGCCTTTGAGCGCCGAGAGGTTCCGCAGACCGGTCAGCGTCTGCCCGAAGCTGCCGCGGGTTCGGGTGAGAGCGTCGTGCGTGGCCGCATCGGATCCATGAATCGAGACGATGATGTTGTTCAGGCCGGCGCGCAGCAGGCTGACCGCGAACGGCATGTACGAAAAGCGTCTTCCGTTCGAGATGACACCGATCACTTCATAACCGCCCGTCGCGGCCGCCCTGACGTAATCGGGCAGATCCTTGTTCATGGTCGGTTCGCCGCTGGTGAACAGGATTTCATGCGTGCCGCGGTGCCCTTCTATCAGGTCCAGAACGTCGTCCTTCGACCAGGCGCCGACGACCCGGGCGCGTTCCTCGCGGTCGTCTTCCATGCAGAAGATGCAGTTGTTGTTGCAGGTTGCCCCTATACAGATGTGGACGCGTTCGCCCACGTCATCAGCTTCCTGGCGCGGGATCGATTCAAGGCGGTCGGTCGTGCCATTTTCGAATTGGCTTTCCATCGGGTGGAATTATAGGTCGTTGGGGCCGGTTTTGCATCCGTCGAGCTGACCGCAGGCGGCGCCGATATCCTGACCGCGGCTCATCCTGACCGTCACCGTGTGGTTCCTGGATTCGAGGAACTGCCGGAAGGTCTCGATGGCCTCGGGGGTCGGACGTTCGAAAGGCGAACCCGGCCACGGGTTGAAAGGGATCAGGTTGATCTTGGATGGGAACCGCGAGGCCATTGCCGACAGCCGTCTGGCGTCCGCCAGACTGTCGCCGACACCCTTGATTAGCATGTATTCGATGGTGAATACGTGACCGTGAGCCAGTCTGATTCGAGCGAGCCCGCCGATCAAGTCCTCAAGACCGTACCGACGACCCTGTGGAACGATACGGTTCCTGGCTTCGTCGGTGGTCGCGCACAAAGACAGGGCGATGCTGGCGCCGGTGTCCTTCGCCACGAAGTCGGCCACGCGGTCGATCAGGCCTACCGTGGATATGGTTGTTCGTCGCGGCGCGACCTTCAGTCCCTTGCGGTGGGTGATGACGCGGACCGCCTTCAGGACTTCGTCGAAGTTGTCCAGCGGCTCGCCCATGCCCATGAAAACCACGTTTGAAACCCGTGCTGGCGGCTCCAGCAGGGCGGCGCCGGCGTGAATCTGCCCGATGATCTCGGCGGCGGTCAGGTTGCGTTTGAAGCCGAGCCGGGCGGTCATGCAGAAACCGCAGTTCATGCGACATCCGACCTGACTTGAGATGCACAGCGTGTTGCGTTCCGGCGATGGCATCAGGACGGCCGAGTAGTGGTCGCCCTCGGGAGTCTCGAAGATCAGCTTTCTCGAACCGTCTCGCGAGTCCTGAATCTCGACCGGTTGCCGGGAGAAGATCGTCAAGTCGGTTGCAAGCTGCTGTCTGAGCGCCATGGAGAGGTTCGTCATCGACAGGAAGTCATATACCCGGGCCTCGTGAATCCACGAGAACACCTGCTGACCCCTGTAGGGAGGTTCGCCTTTCAGTGCCGGAAGCGACGCCAGTTCGTCGGGCAGGAGTGAAAGGATCTCCACTGGAGCGGTTCCGTTGATGTCCGTCATGTAACCCCCGGCGTCAAGGTCGGAAACAGTGCGCTGATTCGATTATGCCCCGACAGTCTGGCAGACGCGCGCCCTGCAGTCGATCCCTTCGAGGATTTCGACCTCGACCGCGGTGAAGCCGGCCTGAGCGGCGTCGTTGTCGCGGGCGATCAGGTCGGCGACGTGCGCGGCGATCAGTTCGGTGCTGGAATTGGCCGTGCCGTCCAGAAGATAGCAGTCCCGAGTCGGCAGCACGATCACGCTGTCGCCCAGTTCGAATCTAACGGTATTTTCGTCAGCGTGCATGCGTCCGGCGGCGGGGGTCGCGGCCAGCAGCAGTTTGTGTTCCATCGGCGCTATCGCCTCGCACGCCAGGCGGTTGAGCGTCTCCCTGGCCCCGGGTGCCGGTCGTGACGAGATACCTGTCACGGTCATCCGGTAATCGTGGCCGTGAAGAGGCTCGCGTCCAACAGGAGGAAACACCAGATAGTGGGCCGCCGAGAAGATCAGTTCGGTGGTCGTGATGCGGAAGTCACCGCGAGGCTCCACGGGCGCTGTCCCCGGCTTGTAGGTGCAGCGTGAAGAAGGGCTCTCGTGGACGGTTATGCCGGTAACACCCGGAATTACCTTCGAGATCAGGTCGTACAGGTGTTTTGAGAGATTTTCCGAGGTCGGGTTTCCAAGCCCTTCAATGTCGTTCAGAACCCGATGGTCAAGGGTCGAAATGATACGACCGGCCTCGCGGGCCAGGTCGCCGAAGTCCATCACCCAGCCCAGCTCGGGGTCGACCTCGCCGGATATTGCGACCTCGACCTTGAACAGGTGACCGTGGAGTCGTGAGCATTTGTGATCGGGACCGACACAAGGCAGCCGGTGCGCTGCCTCGAAGGTGAATTCCTTTATGATTTCGGCTTTCAATTCTCGTTTCCGTTCAATGTTTTCCAGCCGTTTCGGCCGGACTTGGGATTATCCGCACTGGCGTCAAAACGTCAAGGAGATCACGGCCTCCATGTGATACGTCGACGGGAACATGTCAACGATGGATGCCCTCTCGAGCCGGTAACCGGCACGCTGGAATTCGATGATGTCGCGCGCAAGTGTCGACGGTTCGCAGGAACACAGAACAACACGAGCGGCCCCTAACCCGGCAACGGCGGCGGCGTCTCGCTCCATGCCCAGCCTGGGAGGGTCGGCGATCAACAGGTCCGGGCGGACGAATCCGGCAGGAAGGCGTTTGAGCACCTGAGATACTCTGCCCGCGGTGTGAACGACCGTCCGGCCCAGACGTTTCATCGTGACCGATGCGGAGCCGATTGCCGGTTCGTTGATGTCGGTCGCGAATACCGTGGCGCCGCGGAGTGCCAGAGGAACCGTGATATTCCCGGCGCCGGCGTACAGTTCGACGACACGCCTGCTTTCAAGCGGCGCGCCGGCGTGTTCCAGCACCTTTTCCACCAGCGCTTTGTTCATCGTCAGATGTGCCTGCGTGAAGCCCCTCGGGTCCACCGGGATTCGTGCCGTTGCCCCGGGCAATCCGGCCGTCGGCCACTGAATCGTCTTATCCCCTGTTTCCCGCCACCTTCCCTGACGGCCTTTCGACATCACTCCCGTGATTCCTTCCATGCGCGAAAGGGCATCCGCCAGACGTGACGGATCACCCCGTCCGGCGTCGACCACGCTCACGCAACGGCCGTCGTCGCCTGTCACCAGTTCGATCTCGGCCGACTCGCGGCAATGCTTTCCGGCCTCGTTGCAGACCGGTGTCATCAGAGAATGCAGGGGTTCCATGGCGATTGGACATGCGCCTGGACTGACGACCGAGTGGCTGGCCGCCTCGAAAAAACCGGTTCGCCCGGTCGCGGCGTCGACATGCAGGGTCATCCGGCAGCGCCAGTCGTCAATGGCCGCCGGCAGGAACTCGATGTCAGGAACCTCGACATGCCCGATACGCTTCAGCAGGTCACGGAATACGGCCGTCTTCCATGTCGCGCGTCGTTCGTCGTCGATGTGCCTGAGCTGGCATCCGCCACATCGTCCGTAAACCGGACAGGCAGGTTCGACCCGTCCCGGACCTGGCTCAAGAATCTCGACGATTGCGGCCTCAAGCCAGCTTCCGTGGTCCTTGATTGTCCTGATGGTCACCAGGTCGCCCGGAACCGTGTACGGGACCATGCAGACCTTGTTGTCCAGCCTGCCGATTCCACGGCCCAGGTGTCCGGGCGAGACAATCCTGATCGTTGCATGCGTTTCGTTGAGCGATTTGTCGATTTTGTCGGGCATCAGCGCGCCAGGAGCCGGTCACCGAGCGTATAGATCGGCTTGATGTCGACCGGAATGTGACCGAGCCTGTCAAGAGCGGCGGCCACCTCGGCCGGCATGAAAACGTACTTCTTAATCATCGCGGCAGCGGCCTCGTAGTCGCCGTTGGCCTCGATGGTCAGCACTTCGCGAGCAAGACCCTCAACGGCGCCGTCGAACCTGGAGCGATCGAGTCCGAACCTGCCGGTGGCCTCGTCAAAGGTGATGGCGCCCTTTTCACGCAGGTAGTTGAACTGCATGATGTTGGCGCTGCCGTGGGCCTCGCCGATTCCGAAGCGGACCGAACGGAAGATGCCGGCCAGGTACGAAGCGGCGGTCTTGTCCATGAATGCAGCGTCGAAGATCCCCTTGCCAGCCATGTAGGATGTGGTGAATACGCTGAGAATGTCGGCCTTGCATTCCTCGATGGTCGAGTAGGTTTCCTTCAGAGCCAGGTTGACGGTTGTCTTCGACCCGTCGGGCATCGAAATGATTCCCGGTCCAAGACCGTGGGACACTTCGTGCATCAGGATGAAGTTGAAGTACGCGTCGAAGTCGATGAACGGGATCAGCGCCGCGTCGATCGCGGTGTTCGAAATCGGGATCAGCGCCTTGTCGAACTTCGCCCTGGTGACGTTGCGCAGCATCACCTTCTTGGAGCCCTTCTGGTTCCTGACCCGCTCGTCGTTGGGGAGGTTGAACGCGGCCGTCTGCACCCCGGCCTTCGTGTCGCCGGCGGTGTAGACCACATTTACGACCTTGATCGGCGACGACTTGCCACGGCTGAAGTTCTTCATGTGGTCGGCCATCGGCAGGTTGGCCTCGAGTTCATCGAGCATGCCGGCAACCATCGACAGCTTACGGCTTTCGTTCGCGTCGACGACGGTTATGAACGCCTCGAACGCCGACTTCAGTCCCAGCAGCGAGTCTTCGTAGACTTCGTACGGCCCGATTACCACCTCGATGGCCGAGGCTCCGGCCGACTGGTCGGTTCCGAGGTCCATCCAGTCCATGTCGCTTTCCATGTAGTGGTTGGACTCGAAGGCATCCGCGCGGCCCCGCAGATATTTCTTCAGGGCGCCGTCGCTGGTCTCGTCGGCGGCCGCGCGAAGATGACCGGCAGCCTCCTTCAGATCGGCGGCATACTCGACGGAGTAGGGCACCGCCTTCAGTGACTGGCCTTCCCGCCTGATCACGGTCAACCAGGACTGGAACGACTCAACGTCGCCGGGGTGGTCCTGAAGCCAGCGATTGAACTCGTCGGCGGTCATGTCGGCCGGGTAGAACGTCACGCCGGCCGGACGCGGTTTATCGCCATAGAAAGGCTTGAAATCATCCAGCCGATCCCACGGGCCATAGAAGATGTCCATCAGGTCCACGGTTGTGGCGGACACCGGATCGTCCCGACCGGCGAGTTCGTCGCGGACGGCGCGTCCATCGGCGGACGCCTGCTTCCAGAAAAGGCGATCCATGACCGCGGCGGCCTTGACCAGGTGTTCCAGGACGCGCATGTCCTCGGGACTGACCGAGGATTCGTCGAGGGTGATCTCAACGTCGGCGAACCTGCCCCTGAGTTCTCTGAGGGAATCCAATTTCGAGACCTCCGCGTCAGCCCCTGAACCTTTTCGCACGCCCGGGGTGGCGCACGTCAGCATCAGCGGCACGAACAACACGGCAAGGGCCGTAATGATCATCTTTTTCATCCGTCCAACCTCGTTTTCAAGTCCAGAAGCGGACTTGGTATTGTGCCATCCCGGGTCGTTTGTCGCAAGGCAGCCTTCGACAAAGCTCAGGGCAGGGACAGGCGTAGGGGCGAATGACAATTCGCCCTTCTGCGACAGCGTCGGGGTCAGGGACAGGATCAGGGAAAGGGTCTGGTTCCGGCGTAGGGGCGAATCACATTCGCCCTTCCTGAGGCCGGCCCGCAGGGCCGCACGTTCATGCATCTGCACGGGCGCCAGCCCGGGAGCGAGCCGCCGTCTTGTGTTTGTTGTGTCTGCCTGGATTGGTTCCCCCTCCCGCGAGGCCGTCTTTCATTGCTGGATGGCCCGCGGCGCTCTTCGCCATCAAGGGCCTGGCGCTTTGCGCCGGCCGCCTGCGGCGGTCGCCTTGCGACCCTTGACGGCAGAACGCCGCAGGCCGTGGGTGATTGTCATCTGACGGCCTCACGGGAGGGGACACAGCATGGATACAATCACCAACATACAAACCATCATGACGGACAGGCAGGGACGGCCCCATGGACTTCGCGTTGTTTCCATGGCTGAAGACCTTGCGGTCAGGACCATCCGCGCCGTCCAGGCAGTTCGGGGACACCGGGATTTGGTTGACCAACTGACACGCGCCATCGAATCCGTCGCGCTTAACCTCGCGGAAGGCTCCGGCCGTGCGGGTCGGGATCGCATTTACCACTACACCATTGCCTGCGGTTCGGCCGGTGAATCAGCCACGGCCATTCGCCTGCTTGCCGCCTACGGCGCGATCCCCGCCGCATGCGCGGATGATTTGATCGCTCGCATTGACGGTGTGCGCGCCATCTGCTGGCGCCTGTCCCGGCGGTGATGGGGCGGGCGGTGAACATCGACACAGACCCCGTCCCTGTCGCTGCCACCGTCACTGTCCCTGTCGCCGTCATTGTCCAGAGGGGCGAATGTAATTCGCCCCTACGGATCCCTGTCGTTTGCCTTGGCACGCTGGCGGATCAGGGTGGGGACGTGGCAGGCGGTGTTCGTACGGACCCCCTCCGGCTGATTGCAGATGCGGCTGACAGGATCAGGGGCAGGATCAGGGACGGGATCAGGGTCAGGGTCAGGGTCAGGGGCAGGGTCAGGGGCAAAAAGATCGTCAGTTTGTCCGAAGTCCTTTAAAATCCTGCATCGACTGTCGTGATGACGCTGGCCGACCGCGGTTCGCGGATCCATGCGCCGCCGGGGTGGCGGAAACGGTGGATGGAGCAGACATGAACGGCGCGAGGGATTTCTTCTCAGGGCTCCTGCCTCGGTTCGATCGATACCGACTCATCCTGGCGCTTGTCTTTCTGGCCCTGAACGCGATTTTTCTGTGGATCGTGATGGTCAACAACGAGTTCTCTTTATCCGAACCGTTGGTGGCGGTCTCGTTCATCTGCAAAACCGTTTTCGACATCTCGTTGACTCTGATGATCGTGTACGTCCTGAAAGCCGTCTTCAGGGTTCCCTGGCCCGCCGCGATTTTTCTAGTGATCTACACCCTTCTTTCGTCGGTCAACATCGTCCTGTACCACTTCGGTAACACGATGCTCGAAGGTCACCACTTCGCCATGATCGAACCCTACGCGATCATGTCCTACATGAAGTGGTGGCATCTCCTTTTGATACTGGCGGCGATCTTCGGTTCAGTGTTTCCTTTTGCCGCGATTGTCAGGCGAATGGATGGTCGCTACCTCTGGCATCAGTCGCTGACGTGCCTTCTCATCATGATCGTCGTCACCCTCGTGCACACCTCCGGACTGTTCGAGGGTAAGAAGGATGCCAAACACGACAAGATCATCACAGGTTTCAGAAACGCCCAGATCTACTACGCCACCAGGAATCAGCTCCTGAGCCTTTTCAAGGACGTCGCGTTCCCGGCGCTTGGGCAGAAGTTGAAGGCGTTTTCTCCCGATACGGAAAACTTCGTCGACGACTACAACCTGATTTCGGACAGGTTCGAACTGCTTTACGACATCTCCAAGTACGGACGCATCGTCGACAAATGGAGTCTGCCTGTCGGTCGTCAACAGGAGCCCCCGCCGACCGGCCTTAAACCGTTCAAAAGGGTTATCTACGTCTTTACGGAGTCGGTTTCACTCGATTCCCTGCCGTGCCACAACCCGAAGATCGGCGTCGACTATGCTGATCGTTTCTTCTGTACCCCCGAGATCCAGAAGGTCACGTTCACGAACCTCTACACGACAGGGTCGCCGACGCTTCAGGGGCTGACGGTCACGTTCAACGGACACCCGAACTACATGGTTCAGGAACAGACGGGCCATGCGAATTCGTTCCCGAAGCTTCTTGAGCGTCACGGCTACAAATCGGTCTTCATTCGAAGCGCCTCCAAGTATTTCGCTAATGAAAACAGGGTGTTCAGGAATATGGGGTTCTCGACCATCATCGGTCGGGAGGACTTTTACGACGATACGGCGCTTAGAAAATACATCTACGGATGGGGGCTCGAGGATCGGATTCTCTACCGGGAGGTCGCCGACTACCTGGAAGAGCATCGCGACGAGAAACTGTTCGTGGCGCTGCTCGGGACCGACACGCACCCGCCGAACGGCCAGGTTCATTACAGACACCTGACATACCCGCCCAGGTCGGAACTCAAAAGGAAGGTTCACAAGGACTCCTTCGAGTGGTTGAAGGCGGTAGACAGGCTCGACCACGACGTCGCCGGTTTCATCGATGATCTCCGGGCCCGGGCGCTGCTTGACGAGGAGACCCTGGTGATCGTCTCGTCGGACCATTCCTGCGCGGTGAACAACGTCACCGGAAGGATACCGGGACACGCCAGAAACAACCTGGGACGCATACCTCTGATTTTCCTTTCGGGCCAGACGCTGCCGGACACACCCCGGGACGTGCTCGCGAGTCAGGTCGACATCGCTCCTTCCATCTTCCATTTGATGGGGCTGCCGGCCGAGTCCGGCTGGTGGGGCCGCAGTCTGTTCGATCCCGGCAGAAAACCGTCACGGATTGGCTATGACAAGGGGTTCGTCACCATTACGTCCGGGAATCGCGCGCGGAATATTAACGTGTCGAAACCGGACTCGGACGAGGACGAAAAGTTTCTGGATCTGTTCCACTCCGTTCTGGTCAAGAAGCCTGCCACTGCACGCTGAGAACTCACTTCGGCCATCCCATGACCAGGCTCAGACTCGCTTGAGCGTGATTCGTATCGTGGTTCCGCGTCCTTCGGTTGATTCTATCCCGACAGTGCCGCCAGACTCGGTAATCACCTGCTGGACAAACGCCAGACCCAGGCCGGTGCCGCCTGGTTTCGCTGTCGCGAACGGTTCGAACATACGCGACATCTGCGCGGCCGATATTCCGTGACCGGTGTCGGCGATGTCTATCTGGATCCTGTCGTTACCCGCGGCCTCGACCGTGACCGCGACCGAACCTCCGCCCGGCATTGCCTCGACCGCGTTGCGAAGGACGTTGACCAGCGCCTGCCTGAGCTGGCCCTCGTCTGACAGCACCCTTACATCGCCGGAGCGCGCCTCGACCTTGACAACGACGCCGGACGCATCGAATTCCCTGGCCATGAACGTACATGTCTCATGGATTACCGCGGTTACGTCGCACGGACCGATCATTCCCCTGGGCATTCTGCCGAACTGCAGGTAGTCCTCGGTGATCTCGTTCAGACGATCCACCTCGCGCTGGACCGTCCTGATCACCTCGCGTCCCTTTTCGGGGTTGCTTCCAGGTCTCTCAAGCATGTCGCCCAGAAGATCGACGTTCAGCGAGATCGAGTTCAGGGGGTTTCTGATCTCGTGTGCGACCGCCGAAGCCATCCTTCCAACGACCGCCAGCCTCTCGGTGCGGACCTCGCGTTCCTTTTCAACCGCCTCGGCTGCCTGGCGCGCGCTGAGTGCGGCCGCCATCTGGTTCAACGCGTCGACAGTGTCCTCGATCTCCCGCGAGGAGTTGATGCGTACCGGTGACAGGTCCCCGGCCGCCATCCTCTTGACCGCGATGGCGAGACCTCCCACCGGACGCATGGCCCGGATCGCAAGGATCAGGAACAGCACCGACAGAAGCAGCGCGCCGGCGGACACCGCCAGGATGGAAGTCCACAGACGGGAACGTCTGAACGTGAGTTCGCGCTCGGCCTCCTTTGCCGCCGATGCCGCCATTCTGGAGGCGTGTCCGGCGACAACGCGCGCGGGATGGATCAGATTCATCATGGCCGCCGAGGTCTCGGAGGCGTTGACCTGGTCCTGAAGCGTCCCGGGTGATCCGGAATTCAGGCGATTCACCGCGGTCTCGATCTCAACAAGACCTGCAATGTCGCCGGCGTGTGCCTGCTCGAGTATGTCGTTCGCGCGTCGCACGCGGATCAGCGTGTCCCTGGCCAGACCGTTGTTCCGTCCGAGCGCGCCCAGCGTTTTTGATGCCTTGACGAGTCTGCCCATCGGCTGATCCCGATGAAGGATGGCGCGCGCCCTGCCCAGGTCGGCCGCGGAACCCGATTCGAGAAATTCGACCACCATCTCGAGTTGCGTCTCGGCGGTCTTCAAGTCCTCCACTGCCGGTTCCAGCCGTTCGGATATGACTGCGTCATAGTCGAACAGCCTGGCGGTCGAGGCCAGAATCAGCGCCAGCGCGCCTGAGAACACGATCATCTGCGCAAGCTGGGCGAAAGCGATCTTGCCTGACAGTGATGGCCTGTACACTGGACCTCCTGATCTCCCGGATGTGGCCCTGGCGAACCCGCCGAGCTGTTTCGTCCGCCGTGAACTTTAGCGCCAGCCGGCCTGTGTGTCGATGTCCTGCCAATTTTGGCATTTTTCCGCTATCTTTCGTCGCGGAAGATCAGATGTTCAGGAAGTGAGGTGCCAGATGCGGTTGCCAAGTGTCATCCTTGCCGCGGCCCGTGAGCGAGTCGTCGTGATCGACGGTGCGATGGGCACCGAGATCCAGAAGGCCGCTCCCACCGCCGCTGATTTCGGCCCGGTCGACGGACTCAACGAGATGCTGTGCCTGACCCGGCCGGACATGATCGCCGGGATTCACCGTGCCTTCCTTGATGCCGGGGCGGACATCGTCGAGACCAACTCGTTCGGGGCAAACCGGATTGTGCTTGAGGAGTACGGCGTTGCCGACCGCGCGGCCGAACTGTCCCTGGCCGCCGCCGAGATTGCCCGCAAGGCAGCCGATCGCGCATCGGCGCCGGGCCGACCGCGCTGGGTTTCCGGGTCGATCGGACCTGGTTCCAGACTCCCCTCGCTGGGGCAGGTCGAGCCCGAAGCGATGCTTGATGCCTACCATGAGCAGGGCGCCGCCCTGCTGGCGGGAGGTGTCGACATGTTCCAGGTGGAGACGTGCCAGGATCCGCTTCAGGCCCGTCTCGCTGTCCTTGGTCTTCGCCGTGCAATGGATGACAGCGGCCGCGAGGTTCCAATCTTCGCGCAGGTCACGGTCGACGGTGGCGGGCGGATGCTGCTGGGCACCGACGTGATAGCGGCGCTCGCGACACTGTCATCAATGCCGGGCGTGGCGGTATTCGGGTTGAATTGTTCGACCGGTCCGGATGCGATGTATGGCGTTCTGAAGCGGCTTGCCGGCGAATCCCGGCTGCCTCTGGCGGCCCTTCCGAACGCCGGTCTTCCGGAGAATGACGGAGGCCGGCTGGTCTACAGACTGACCCCGGCCGGGTTCGCGGCACAGGTAAGGTCGTTCGTAACGGAACTGGGGGTCTCTTTTGTGGGTGGGTGCTGCGGCACGTCCCCGGAACACATCAGGGCGCTTGCCGAAGCCGTGGCCGATCTTGAGCCGTCGCGAAACCGGCCGAACAGGCTCGACATGCTTTCGTCGCTGTTTTCCGCCGTTGCCATGGAGCAGACTCCCGGGCCACTTATCATTGGCGAACGAACGAACGCCAACGGCAGCAGGGCCTTCCGAAACCACCTGGTCGACGGAAACGTGGACGCCATGCTTCAGGTTGGTCGTGACCAGGTCGACGAGGGCGCGCACGTTCTTGATATCTGTCTGGCCGTGGCCGGCCGCGACGAACCGGCCGATGTTGTCAGGTTCGTTCCGGTCGCGACAAGGTTCCTGGACGCGGCCGTGATGGTGGACTCGACTGAACCGGCCGCGATCGAGGCCGCGCTGATGAGATGCCCGGGAAGGGCGGTCGTGAATTCGGTGAACCTTGAGGACGGAGGAATGAGGCTTGACGCGATCGCCGGTATTGCCCGCAGGCATGGCGCCGCCGTTGTCGCGCTGACGATCGACGAGATCGGGATGGCGATGACAGCGGCACGCAAGGTCGAGGTGGCGTCGCGACTGATCGGCCTGCTCGTGGATCGGCATGGCTTCGACCCCGCCGACATATTCGTGGACCCGCTGACGTTCACCATGGCTTCCGGCGATGCCGCGCTCAGGACTTCGGCGCTGGAGACCATCAACGCGACGCGAATGATTCGTGCCCGGCATCCGGGCGTCAGGATCAGCCTCGGCGTCAGCAACTGTTCATACGGACTGAACCCCGGGGCCAGGCGGGTTCTCAACAGCGTGATGCTCGATCACTGCATGAAGGCCGGCCTTGACGCAGCCATCGTGAATGCCAGTCGCATCATGCCGGTGGATTCAATCCCGGAGGCATTGCGTCTGGCGGCCGACGCGCTTATCAACAATGATTCGTCTGGCGGAAGGGATCCGCTTCACTCGTTTATTGAGATGTTCGAGGAGGGAGCGTCCGCGGGCGCCGGCGCGGATGACGTTTCCAGTCTCAGCCCCGTCCAGCGGTGCCGCAGGGCCGTGATTCGCGGTGATCGGATCGGGCTTGATGCGACACTGGACATCCTGCTTGGCGAAATGGACGCCCTTCAGATCATCAACGACGTGCTTCTCGACGCGATGCGTGAGGTCGGCGAGATGTTCGGCAGCGGGCGGATGCAGCTTCCGTTCGTTCTGCGCTCGGCCGAGGTCATGAAAACGGCCGTCGACATGCTTCGACCACATCTTCCGGCGGCAGGGACCGAGCCCAGGGGCACGCTGGTCATAGCCACCGTTGTCGGGGACGTGCATGACATTGGCAAGAATCTGGTCGACATAATCGTCTCGAACAACGGTTTTCGCGTGGTCAATCTGGGGGTCAAACGGACGGTCGAGGAGATCATGGCGGCGGCGCGGCGCGAGAATGCCGATGCCATCGGGATGTCCGGGCTGCTGGTTAAGTCCACGATGGCGATGAAGGATAACCTGCAGGTCATGGAGCGTGCCGGAGTAAGGCTGCCGGTTCTGGTGGGCGGCGCGGCTCTTGACGGTGGTTTTGTCGAACGTGAGCTTCGCACGTCCTACAGTGGTCAGGTCTACTACTGCAGGGATGCTTTCGAGGGACTCAGGGCACTCAATCAGGTGGTGAACGGGCAACGTCCGTTATCGTGAGGTGTGCCTATGCGTGCCATGGTGATATCGGACATCGATCCGCTGGCGCTCGGTCGGCTTGTCGATCGAAAATCCTTGTTTCTGCAGCACTGGCGTTTCAGGCGCCGCGACATGAATCAGGACGAATGGAACAGGCGGATCAAGGTCGAACTGGAACCGATGTTCATGAACAGGCTGGTTTCCGCATGCAAGGAAGGCATTTTCGAGCCGGCCGCGGTGATGATGGTCGCCCCCGCATTCTCCATCGATACCGACCTTCTGATCCCGGACGAAGACGGCACCCGCGATGATGCCGTGTTGATCCGCTTCGCGCGTAACCACCAGGGTTACTCTCTCACGGATCTCTTTCCTTCCCTGCCGGAGGACGGAACCATGGCGCCCGCCGGTCGCGCCGGATGGTTCGTATCGACACTTGGCCACGGCGTGGCCAGGCACGAGGCCGAGTTGAGAGAGCAGGGACGTTTCGAGGATTATCATCTTTTTCACGGGATGGCCGCGGCCATGGCGGAGGCGCTTGCCGGTGAGGTTCATCTCAGGGTCGCGTCGGCCATGTGCGGACTGGCGCCCGGACAGGAGGGGTTTCGCCCGTGCGTGCGATTCTCGCCTGGATACAGATGCTGTCCTGATCTGTCCAATCAGGAGAAGATCTGCGCCATGCTCGGGGCTTCCCGGATCGGCGTCGCCGTGTCGGAGACGTTTCAGATGATCCCGGAGATGACCGTTTCCGCGATAGTCGTGAACATCGATTCCGGCGAAAAATACTATTGACGCTCGGGGTGCTGCGATTCATATCGCCGCATGTTTCATCTCTGCTATACTTATGGCGCGCAGCGGCCGCCACTTTGTTTGCCGTCGGTTCCTGATGCTTTCGTGACGGGTATTGCGGCGTCATCGAGGGTGCCTCGTGGATAGAATGATTCCAGCCTGGGGGCTTTACCGTCTCTTTCACGCCATCGAGCAGAAAGGCGAATCGGGCAGGCTCAGTCTTGATTATCCAGACGGAGGCGTGACGTTCCTCCACAAGCGTGGCGTGGCTGTTGACGTCGGAACCGACATCGACGGCCTTTCCTTCGCGGAATTCCTTGTTCAGTCCGGCATGGTTCAGGAGCGTCACGTCGCCGACTCCATCGCCACACTTCCTCTCCTGGTGGCTGCCAACGTCGTGCGCGATGAGGATGCTCCCCGTCTTCTGAATTCGTATGTCCGCAACGTCGTCGACATTCTTCTGCCCGTACCTGTTCGCGCGTGGCGCTTCGAAAAGACTCCCGATGTCGGACCGGCCTCTCCGACCGAAGCGGTCGATATGTGTGCCGAGCTGTTCACCGCAGTGCAGAGAAACATGGATCTTGCCGGAATGCGCGTGATTGTCGGCAGGCTTGGACCTTTCGCTAAAGTCACCGATTCCGTCAGTCCCGGCTGCCTGACACACGCCAGGGCTCATTTTCGTGGTGTTCCCCTGGTTGCCGAACTTGTCAGCGGCAACTGCCCGCCTCTGAGTCCGGCACTTCTGTCCGACGAGGTCAATCTAAGGATTCTGTTTGGATTCATGGTCGCGGGCGGGCTGGTTTCGACCACTTCGGGCGCGGGCACACTGAGTCCCCAACCCGTCTCGACCGTATCCGGACCGGTTGACGAAATCGACCTCGACGAGTTCAACGTTGGGCCGGCATCGGTTCATGTCGCCGCCGTTTCGGCCCCCGAGACCCACAACGAAGTCGTTGATCTGGATCTTGATATCGATTCCGACGTTAATTTCGTCGCGCGGAATGACCGACGTGACGATTACCTGGTGATGGACGATAAAGGTTCCATCCATGGCTTCACCAGTGCCGGCAAGGTCAAGCCGGCCAAAGCATCGGAACAGATACTGGTGGACCCCGAGCTTGACAGGGCCATCGTCTCCGAGTTGGAGAGGGCCTCGCGCTTGAACCACTACGATCTGCTCGAGATCGGCCCCGATGCCAGGCTTTCGGCGGTCCGGATGTCCCAGCTTCGAGCGCGTCGAAGGTATTCTCCGTCGCGTTACGAGGGAGGAGTCAGCCAGGAGTCGATGGTGGGTCTTCGCGAGTTGATCGACCGCATCAATCGCGTGGGTGAGATGTTCGGTGATCTCAGTCTGCGCGTTGCCTACAACCGGTCACAGAGCATTTCGACGCCCGGCCTCGAGGCCCAGCTCGCCGCCATATTCGAGGCGCGTGGCCTGTGGCGTCAGGGCGTGTCTTTGCTGGAGCTACGTAAACCATCCGAGGCTATTGAGTATTTCGAGGCCGCCGAAAACATCGATCAGGAGGAGCCGGAATATCTCTGCTCCCAGGGAATGGCTCTGCTGGCGATGGCGCCCGAGGACGACACCTACGAGACCATCGAGAGCCTGCTGGACGTGGCGTTCAGTTTCGATCCCGATCTGATCCCCGCGCATCTGCTGGCGGCCGAGTACAGCGTCAGAAAGAGTGATCTTGAGACCGCGCAGTCCCACATAAGGAAGGTGTTGGCCCTTGATCCTGACAACCGCGACGCCAAGACGTTCAAGAAGCGCGCGAAGTCGGCCACCGGCCTCGGGCAGGTTAGTTTCAAGCGAAAGCAGGAATCCCTGCTGCAGAGGGCGATTAAACTCATCAGACGATGATCGCGCTGTTGACACTTGTCATTCGAAGTGTGAAATTCCGCCGAACGGGTATCTCCGGAGGTTGCCATGTTCATGGCAAGGGTCGTTGGTTGCGTCTGGTCCTCGGTTAAGTGGAAGGGACTGGAGGGTCTGCGGTTGTTGCTCGTGCGTCCATACAACCTTGACGACCTGCGCGCTTCCGACGGAATGACCGCCGACGACGGCGTGCCACCCCAGGGATTGACCGATGGTGTCGTGGTGGCTGATTTGCTGGGCGCCGGCCCCGGCGAGGACGTCGTTATAGCTTACGGACATGCGGGGCGTGTCGGGCTTGAACCGGGCCTTGCAGTCGGCGAGGCGCCCCATTTTCCGGTCGACGCGTCGGTCGTAGCCATTGTCGATCGCTTCAGGGTTGATGAATCGGCGATAGCCGGTCAGACAGAATAAGAGGTTGATGTGGTCAGGAAGATTATCACCGAGAAGGATGTCGATGCGCTCGCTTCGAAGGGCGTTCTGGCTGTTGATTCCGGCATGATCGTGACGCCGCTGGCGCGGGAATACGCGACCAGACAGGGGATCCGTCTGGTGTATGCCAGCGGTTCGGTTCCATCGGCCGAGTCGATCCCGCGTGATCCTGTCAGCGGCAGCCGCGGGCCGTCGGATGATCGGCTCCGCAAGGTCATTGCCGAGGAGGTCGTGCGGGCGCTTTCGCAGGGCGAACGCGGGGGATCATTCATCCCGTCGTATTCGCCACTCGCCGAGGATGGAGCCGCTGCAAGGATAGCGGCACATCAGGCCGGTGAGCCGAACCGCGCCATCGTGGTCGCAACCGGTCGGAACCAGCCCGGTGTCGCCGCGGCGTTGACTTCGGCGATCTCCGACTGTGGCTCAGACATCCAGGATATCAGTCAGACCATCGTGTCGAACTTCTTCTCGATGATCTTCGTGGTCAACCTCGACACGCTCAAGGGCGGAATGACGTTCAAGGAGTTCAAGAACAAGGTCGAGGTGGCTGGACGTGCAGTCGGAGCGGAGATGATGGTGATGCACGAGGCCATCCTGAAGGCGATGCACAGGATCTGAGCTGGACGGCCACGCGACGCGATGGCCGGTCCGTTACGGTGGATCGGAGGAACCCTTGATTTACCGACCAGAAGAGATTTCCGAAACGATAAGAATGGTCGAAGCGGAGCATCTTGACATCCGCACCGTCACGATGGGCATCTGCATGCTGGGCTGCCCGGGCAAGGATCCGAAGACGGTCTCGAAGTACATATATGACATGGTCGTCTCGCACGCGGGAGGACTGGTCGACGCGGCCGCCGAGGTCGAGAACATGTACGGCATCCCGATTGTGAACAAGCGCGTGTCCGTCACCCCGATGGCGCTGGTTCTCGAGGGTGCTCCGCGTGAGTCTTATCTCGCGGCTGCCGAGGCGCTGGAAAGGGCGGCGGTAGAGTGCAGGATCGACTACATCGCCGGCTTCTCGGCACTGGTCCAGAAGGGGGCGACGTCAGGTTCAGCGATGCTGATGCGTAGCCTGCCCGATGTGCTGGCATCAACCACCAGGGTTTGCTGCTCGGTCAATCTGGCGTCTTCGAGGACCGGAATCAACCTTGAAGCCACGGCGATGATGGGCGAAGTGATGGCCGAGACCGCCGCCAAGACGAAGCACGGCGCCGGATGTGCCAGACTGGTGGTCTTCGCCAACGCGCCCGAGGACAATCCTTTCATCGCCGGCGCGATGCATGGCGTTGGTGAACCAGATGTCGTCATCAATGTCGGCGTATCCGGTCCGGGCGTCGTGCTTGCGGCGATCGAACGCCAGAAGCGTCTTGAACCGGGTCTGATGGACTGTCAGTCCCTGTCCGAGGTGATCAAGCGGACCGCCTTCAAGATCACTCGTGCCGGTGAGCTGATTGGTCGCCAGGTCGTGGCCAGACTCGGTCCGCCGGTTCGCTTCGGCGTTCTGGACCTGTCGCTGGCGCCAACGCCGGCGGAAGGCGATTCGGTCGGCAGGATTATCGAAGCGATGGGAATCGAGCGTGTCGGTGCCCACGGCACTACCGCGGCGCTTTATCTTCTGACCGAGGCGGTCAAGAAGGGTGGCGTCATGGCATCGTCGTCGGTTGGCGGGCTTTCAGGCGCGTTCATTCCGATCAGCGAGGATGCGGGCATGGTCGACGCGACCCGGCTTGGCGCCATGACCCTGGATAAACTCGAGGCCATGACCGCGATCTGTTCAGTCGGCATGGATATGGTCGCGCTTCCCGGCGACACGCCTCCCTCGACCATCGCGGCGATAATTGCCGATGAACTGGCGATTGGCGTCATCAATCACAAGACAACGGCCTGCCGTCTGATCCCGATTCCGGGTTCGAAGCCCGGGGACACCGTGGATCTCGGCGGGTTGCTCGGTGAACTGATCGTCATGGACACGAAGAAATTTGACGTAAGCACCTTCATCGCGCGAGGTGGCCGCATCCCGGCCCCGATGAACTCCCTCAGAAATTGACCCGGACTTGACGGGGGCTCCGATGAACAAGCTTCCTTCGCCGCGTGAGCTGCTTCAATTCCTGTCTGTTCCCGGCGTATTCATTGCCGAATCGTACCAGAGGCAGGATTGCGGGATTGAGGTGTTCGGCCGGGTGATATCGGGAGAACACGTGTTCCCGATCGGGCTGGCGGCGTACGCCTTCTGTGGCCATGGATGTCGTGATGACGCGCCGTTTGTGGAAACCTGGCCGATCCGGCGCTCTTCGAAGGAAAACACGGGGTTCGTGGCAGTCAGTGACTCTCTGGAAAAAACGATCCACTCGAGGCTCGCCGGGGCTGACTGGTTTGAGTCATGTTTTTCCGGCATGAAACCTCCAGTCAGGGTCTGGTCTTTGTCTCATGGTTCCCGGGGGGAAGACATAACATCCGAGATGCTGGCATCGGTCGGGTCCGGTGAGGACCTGTCTTTTCACGTCAATCTGTATTCGAACTGCGTCCAGAAATGCGCCTTCTGCCCCGTCCAGAATCCGATCTGGAGCTCCGTTGATCAGGATCGGGACCTCGATCTGGTTTGTCGACTTGCCGAGAGGATTGTCCGTCCAGCCAGAGCTCATGGTCAGATGTCGACTTTCGGCCTGAATGCGGATGACCTGCTGGGCCACAGGCATCTGGGCGCGATATTGCAGGTAATCGCGGATGCCAGCGGATGTCCGATTCACCTCCTGATTCCTCCCGGCAGGCTGGCCAGCGCATCGGTTGCGGATGCCGTCGCGGGTCTGCCTGGCCTTCAAAAGATATCGACGTCCGTTTTTGGCGCCTCGGCCGAGGTTCATGATGCGGTCGCGGGAACGCCTGGAGCCTTTGTCCGCATGGTTCGGGCCTTGCGGAATATCTCCAGATTGCCGCTTCAGGTGAATGGTCAGTTCATTCTGACCAGGAGGGCAGTGCCTGAACTGTCTCCGGTACTGGATATGCTGCTTCATTTCGATTTTGAGGTGACCATTCGTTCTCTCATTTCGGATTGCGCCCGGCATGACGAGATTCTTGGCGATGTGACCCCTGAAATCGGGGAGGTCAGATCGGCGTTGGAGGCGGCGGGATCCAGGCTGGAACAGGCTGCGGCGGGAGCGGGCCTGTCGATAGCCGACTTTCCGGTTTGCGCGGTTCCTTCCGCTTTAAGAAGTCACGCAAGAGCCGACCTTTGCCGCGCAAACCTTTATGGCCATGAACTCGTCCCGGCTTGTTCCGGGTGTCGTCACTCCGATTCGTGCATTGGTTTGTCGAGGTCGTACAGGGTCAGATACGGGGAATCGGGCGTGCGGCCCGAGCCGTGAGTCGCGAAGGTCACCAGAACCTGACGCCGACTTTGATCGCACCCATCACCTTGGCCGATTGCACGTCGACCGTCATGCCACCGCCGATCAGGAAGTTCTCGATCAAGGCGTTCATCCCGATTTCGACGCGGTGTCGCAGGATGTATTCCGGGTCGATCGCGAACTGTCCGCCGTAGCCGTCCGGGGACCACTGCGATGTGACATGGGTGCCGGCCATGACGAACATCATGTTGTACCCGACGTAGGGTTCGAACGAGAAGAGACCGGCGACCGAGAAAGATTTGGATATGATCAGGGCCGCGTTCAACTGGAAGGTCTGGATGTCGGTCATTCCGAGCACGGTTCCGAACGAAACCACCAGACCGACGTCCGGCGCCCGTTTGAAACCTTCCACAAAACTCCACGACAGATCCAGTCCGATTCCCCACAGCGAACTTTCGTAGAGGTGCGTCACCGAGGCGCCGATCTGGATGCTGTATGGCAGCCCCTTGCGGAAACGTAACTGGTTCGCGTACATCAGCGTTCCCGGATCCCGGGCCACGCCGGGCTGGGTTCCACCGTACCCGGTCCAGACTTCACTGTTGGCTTGAACCGGGGTGAAGCTGGTATTCAGGGTCAGCTCGAATCCCTTGAAGCCGAGTGTGTTGGCGGGCCCCATGAAGGCGGGCCCCAGTGCTTCACTCATCTGCGTGATGTAGTCCGAGAACCCGGCTGTGTTCACGCCCGGCGTGCAGTCGCCAACGCCGTTACAGACGTTGAAGAATGAGGACGCGTCTGGCGTGTAGTCCCGTGCGGTTCCGACGCGTGGCGGCAGAACCGTCAGTACGGACATGAGGACCAGCGACGGAATGAAGATTCTGTATGTCATGTCAGCGCACCATCCGGTTGATGTGTTCCGACGGCTCTGTCAGTGATTCTAGCTGATATCGACGCCGGTAATCATAAAAAGTCTGTGCCGGCTTTCGAGCGCCACAGGTCCGCAGTGAAACAGACCTGCCTGGATTGCGCGCCTGGGGACGAAATCTGGAATTTGACCTCGGACGGTTCAGTACCCTTGATCGGTATGTCAATCGTGTGCCAGGTGTGTTCGTCAACTTCCAGCGTGTCTTCGAGAACCGCCTTGCCGTTAAGGAAGACTTTGAAACTGGTCGGCTTGCCCTCGGCGGCCTCGGCTGCGCGTTGCGTCAGGCCCCAGTGTACCGTAAGGGTTCCATCGCCAGGCACCTTCGGCCAGACCGCCTCAACCAC
>JAGOFO010000091.1 GCA_017997155.1 Myxococcota bacterium | reverse complement strand
CGGTCGTACATGGCGCGCGCGAACGGTTCGCAGAATCCCGGAGCGCTGAAGTCGATACCGATGTCGATGTCAGCCGGTATGGCCGCCGGTGAATCAAGCAGCGTGACAGGCCCGTTCCGCGTCATGACCGGAATACCGGCCCCGGGATGCCCCGGCACCTCGACGAGCGCGGCAATTACGTGCTTCGCACCCTCGTCGAGCATGTCGGTCAGGATCCTGCCCATCCTTCCCCTGGCGCCGTTGATGGCGATACGCATAATCAATCTCCGTGTCCGACCAATACCCGCGGATCAACTCACCCGCGGTGCGCCTGATGATACCGCGGTTTCGCATCCATGCGACATGTTTGGGCGCTCTCTGTCGTTTCTGTCTGACACCGAGGCCATGGCGCGAACCGGGCTGACTGAACATGATTTCGGCCACGGAAAATTGATCCAGAGCGGCCACGAAAAATTGATCCACCCCCGGGCACAGTTTTCCACCCGATCACGCGCAGCGATGACGGCTATACTCGTCGGCAGGATGAAGGGGCGGCGAAGGGGCGATGCGAACAACCAGGCGTAACAGTGAACCGGAATCTGCCGACGGCGGCCCAACCGATGCTGTGGCCCGGTTCAGGGCGGGGCTGGCGGCGGTCAAGCGGCGGCGACGGATGTTTTGGGGAAGGGATGCCAGGGAACTCGCCGGGGAACTGGCGGGCCTGCTGGCTGATTTGCGGGATGCCGGGGTCGAGGGGCGGCTGGGTGTGGACCTGGTCGCGGCGTTCATGCGGGCCGACAGGCATGTTTTTGAACACTGCGACGATTCGAGCGGGTATGTCGGGGACGTGTTCCGCGGCGATGCGCGGCGGCTGTTCCGGGAATTTGCGGGCAGGTGCGATGACACTGCGTATCTGGCCGACCTGGTTTTCGACCTGGTCTGTGACGACGGATACGGGGTACGCGATGGCCTGTTGAAGGATGTGGCCCAGTATCTTCCGGAAGCGGTCATCCGGCGGATTATCGTCCGGTTTCATGGTCAGGCGGGGACGTCGGATTCATATGTCGGCAGGATGGCGCTGATTTTTGTAGCCGAACTGGCCCGCCAGATCGGGGATGTGGACCTATTTGAGCGGGCGACCATCGAACGGTACGGGGCCGTCCACCCCGGGGCCGCGCTGGACATCGCGGCGATGCACATCGAACACGGCGATCCACGGGCTGGCATGGCGTGGCTGGCGCGTATTCCGGACGATGACGGTTACAAGCGCTCAGATCGTGACGAGCTAATGTTCGACGCTCTGGGGCGGCTGGGAATGTCCGCGGCGCAGATCGATCTGGCGTGGGCGATGTTGCGGCGGGGCCGGGGGCCGGCGGCTCTGGATCAGCTGATTTCCTTGATTGGCGAAGAAAACAGGGCCGCCGTGATTGACGGCGAGGCGACGTTGATACTGGCCGGGCCGGGGTTCCAGTTTTCAGACCTGACTTTCCTGATCAACCAGGGGCGGTTCGACGATGCCGAAACATACCTGCGGGACCATGTCGAACAAGTGGACGGCTGGCAATACGAATTCCTGACGCCGCTGGCGACCACCATGCGCCGGCAGGGCCGCCATTTCGGCGCGAGCCTGATTTACCGGGCGCTGGTCGAATCGATTCTGGAACGCGCCACATACAACGCGTATTCGCACGGCGCCCGGTATCTGCGGTTTCTGGATCAGATGTCGGCGTCCGTGTCCGACTGGCGCGGCCTGCCCGATCACGCCACCTGGTTCGCGGCAATCCACGCCGCCCACGCCCGCAAGTCCAGCTTCTGGGCCAGGTACGGGGATACCTGAGCCGGCACGCAGGTCCCAACTGCGTATTCCTCTGAAGTCGATCAGTAGTTCCGGCCGAAAGCCTGCCCGTCAAGCGGTATCTGGTAACATGAATGTTGCGTGGTAACATTGATGATGTTACTCTTGAGGTATTGATGTTACGGAGTGCCGGCCATGCTTACAGACCTGCTTGTGAAATACCTGCGTGACACGCTTGATGTCACCGTGAATGTTGACGAATGGGACGGTACGGCGCGACTGCCGCTGTTCCTGCGGGACCGATATGTTTATTACCGGGCGGAAATCTTCGGGACCCCGCTTCTCATGATGATCGATGTCGATGACAGCGTGCCCGCGCCATCCGTGGTGGCGAAACATGTCGGACTGGTTCGGGCGATCTGTGGGGGTGAGGTTGTTTACGTCTGCTCCCAGGTCAGCGCGTACGCACGCAAACGGCTAATCGATGCCCGTGTCCAGTTCATCGTTCCCGGCAACCAGTTGTATCTGCCCGTGCTGGCAATTGCCCTGCGGGAGCGTTACAGCAGCGCGCCCGCGGCCATACAGAAGTTCAGCCCTGCCACACAGGCGCTGGTTCTTTACTGGATCTACGACCCGGTCGGCTGTGGCCCGCAACATTCGACACCAACTGAAATGGCCCGCGTTCTTGGATACACCAAAATGACGATGTCCCGCGCCTTCCGGGAGGTGGCCGGGGCATTTGGCGAACACGCGCGCAACACAACGGGCAACGATGCGATAAGTGAACCTTTGACGCCTCGGGGGCTGTGGGACATGTTCCAGTCGTACCTGCGTGATCCGGTTGGCCGACGCGTTTTCCTGCCGCAACGGGATTTTGACCCGGCGATTGGTTTGCGGGCGGGATTGACGGCCCTGGCGGCGCAGTCGATGCTGGCCGAACCGGCGCACGATGTCTGGGCGGTTGCCCACGACGACTGGCTTGCGTTCACGCGGCAGCGTGGTGTCCTGGTCCTGGACCAGCCTGACGCTGACTCCGTGGAAATCGAAATCTGGCGCTACCCGCCGAAGCTCTTTGCAAAGCATGGTGCCGTGGGCCCGGACGGCGTGGACGGCCTGGATGCCTCGGCCAGCTTCGTTGACCCCCTGTCGCTGTATCTGTCCTTGCGGGAAGACCCCGATGAGCGGGTTCAGCAGGCCCTTGACGAATTGATTGGTGGTGTCCGATGGTGAGGGGCCTGGACCTGTTCTTACAGCATTTCAAGGCATTCAGCGACCAGTATGTCCTGATAGGCGGCGCTGCATGTGATATGGCTTTTGACAGGGCCGGCATCAGTTTCCGCGTTACAAAGGACCTCGATATCGTACTGTGCGTCGAAGCGCTTACCCGGCCCTTCGTGGACGCTTTCTGGTCATTTGTGCGGGCCGGCGGGTACAGGATTCAGGAAAGCGCCAGCGGCCGCAGGCAGTTTTACCGGTTCAGGAATCCCGCGGTCAGCGGTTACCCGACAATGCTGGAGCTGTTCTCGCGGACGCCGGATGTTCTTGACATTGTGGAGGGCCAGCACCTGGCGCCGATACCCGTCGGGAAAGAAATAATAAGTCTGTCCGCCATCTTGCTGGATGACTGCTATTACGCATGGATTCTGCGGGGAAAAACGCTGCTGGGTGGGGTTCCGGTCGTCGGTCCGGAGTATCTGATCCCGCTCAAGGTCAAAGCCTGGTTGGATCTGACCGCCAGGAAGGGGGCGGGGGGCGACGTCGACAGCAGAAACATCAACAAACACAAGAACGATGTGTTTCGGCTTGTGGCGATCGTGGATTTTGCCCCGGTCCCGGACGTGCCCGATGCAATCAGGGATGACTTGCGAAGATTCCTCGCTGCCATGAACGATGAGACAATCGATTTCAAGGCTTTGGGACTGAACCGCCGCACGATGGGTGACGTCGTTGCATTCCTGCGGTCGATTTACGGTGTTTGAGACGGGGCGTTCCATCTGGCACCATGCGGTTATTAAGGGGTCATTCGCCGCAGAGTCTGCGGTGAATGGCCTGCAAGTCTGGTGGTTCCGTCCCATAATCACCGCATGAAAAGCGGTGGACACAACTACATCTGGCAGCGTGACGACTGGCCGAACTGGCGTTACGACCTGGCCGCACTGGCAGTGCGGACGCGCCGTTGGTGACCTGCTGGCCAGCGGCCTTCTTCGTCGAACCTCTGCCGGCGGCCGCAGCACGGCGTACGAACTGAATCGGTAAGGCGGGTCGCAGAGTCTGCATCATGCTTTGGGCCGAATGGATGGGAGTCAAGTCTGGTCCGCGGCAGACATTTTGCCGCGAAATGAGTTTAGTGTCCGTGGTGTGCGTTCCGGGGGTTAAAGGCACCCGGCTTGCGCAGGTATTGTGCCTTTACCGCCTGACGTCGCGCGCGCAACGGAAACCGTCCGCGATCCCCCGGGTATCGGGATGATCCCAGTACCGCCATGACGAGCGCACACCCGCCGATTCGCTGTTGTAGCTGCCACCCTTGAAGACGTGCTGGGCGCAGTCGCCCCCGGTTATCCAGGCGCTGCCGTCGACCGGCGCCCCGGTGAAATCGGGGTGCGAGCAGTCGGCCGTCCACTCCTGCAGATTGCCCGACATGTCGTACAGCCCGAAAGCGTTGGGTTCTTTGGTTGCCACCGGATGGGGATGGAGCGTGCCGTCGGCAACCGCGCTGTTGCTGCGATACCACGCGATATCGGAAAGGCAGGCGGCGTCGTCGCCGCAGTAAAAGCGCGTCGTGGTCCCGGCGCGCGCGGCGTATTCCCATTCAGCCTCGCTGGGCAGCCGGCCCCCCACCGCCGCGCAGAAGGCGGCCGCGTCGTGGAAGTGATTTTCCATGTACTCGACGGGACAGTTGCCACAACGGGGATGGTACGACGGCATGTCGCCGGTCACTTGCCAGTACTGGTACTGCGTGGTTTCGGTCCGCGCCATTTCGAAGGCGGGGACATCCACCCAGTGGCGCGGCGTTTCGCCATAGCCCCATCCCTCCTTGTCGCATTCTGTATCGCCCGGGGAGCAGCCCATGAAGAATCCGCCCGCCGGTATCGTAACCCAGACTATTTCATCGCCCGTCAGCCCTGGGTCGCATCCAGGCAGGAAAAGCAGCGACAGAAGAAGGGACGCCACCACCGTATTGAATTTCACGCCGTAACCTCGTTATATGCGATGACCTTGCGCGATATCCCTTGATCTTTCAGCATGATACGTCCGGTGCGGCATAAAATGAAAGACACATCCCGGGTGATTTGCTCCCCGAAAACAGGACGTTGAAGTGAGGAGCCGTTCAGTTAAAGCCCCCTCCGCCAGTCCGGCCGCAGCAAGCCATCGTCATGTGAATCCAGCACCCGATCCACCAGAGCCAGCAGCCTTTCCTTGTCGCCCGGCAGGTCGCCTTTGATGGGCAGGAAATTCGAAGCATGGTTGGCGGAAAAGCGGGCTTGGGTGACGGTCAGGCTGGACAGGATGGTGCGGAGTTCGGACAGCATGCCCCAGGAGTCGGGGAGGGTGAAGTCGCCGCGGGAGTGGCGGGCGGCAAGGGGGGTGCCGGGGACGACCATCAGGGTCAGCAGGCCGATGTAGTCGGGGTCGATGGCGGTCAGGGCGCGGGCGGTGGCGGTGGCGTGGTCGGAGGTCAGTTCGGTGCCGCCCAGGCCAAGCAGTGCCATCACTGAATGCTGGACGCCGGACGCATGCATGATGCAGCCGACTTCGGCCATCTGGTCGGGGGAAAGTGGCTTACCGATGCGCTGCAGGACCGTTTCCGAACCACTTTCGAGCCCGTGGTAAACGATGCCAAGGCCCAGCTCGCGCAGGCGGGTCATGTCGGCCGCGCCCTTGTCGATGATGGACCGCGCGTCACCGTAAACGCCGACGCGCTGGATCCAGGGCAGGCGGTCGCGGATGGCGGCAAGAACGTCAGCCAGCAGGTCGGTCGGGGCGGCCAGGGCATCGCCGTCCAGCAGGAACGCGCGCCGCAGGTGCGGCCAGGCACGGGCCTCGTCGATGTCCGCCAGGATGCCGGGGAGGTCCAGCACCGCGAACCTTTTCGTCCGGTACATCCCGCAGAAGGCGCAGCGGTTGTGACTGCACCCGACGGTGACCGGCAGCAGCAGGCTGTCCGCCTCGCTTGGCGGCCGGAATACAGGTTCTGTCAGCCTCACGAAAACACCACGTTCACGGGCCGGGCGACCACGGAAACACCACGTTCACGGGCCGGGGTGACTATAAACCGTGGCGGGGGATTCGGGGAAGACGCGGGGGCGGCTGACCCACGCCGATGTCGGGCAGATGGATGGGTATGTCCGCGTGTTCGACGACCTGATGGCCGAAATGGGGGTTGGGGCAGTTCCCCGAATTCAGTTCCAAATATGGGATGCGGAGGCGGGTTTGCCGTCAAGGACCCGTGCTACATCAATTCGGGTGAGCGGAGGTAATTCAGGCGCTCGCGGATGAGGGTGCGTTCGTCGTCGGTCAGGCTGTTCAGGAAGACGGCGATCTGGTACTTGAGCGCGTAATCGTCAAGGGGGCGGATTTCGACTTCAACGGTGCCCCATTCCACCCTCCAGTTTTCGCGGCCGCGGATCAGCCATCCGCCGTCGATTGGCTGAAGTGAGTCAACCCAGATTTTGCCGCGCGCATAATGCGAAAAGCTGTATGGAAAAGGCAGAAAGCCAAGAGCGGCCCACTTGCCCAGCACGCCGAATGACATGGCGAAGGAATGTACACTCGCATCAATGTTCGTGCCGCGGATGTGCAATTCGCACCCCCCTTCGGTCGCATCCATCATGCGTTTGGCTTCCCCGAATTCAATTGGCGAAGGGGGCGGCGGCGGGATGACGAAATCCAGTTCCCATCGCTGGCCCGCCTGGCGCACAACATCGTCCGGGGACTCGGCCTGCAACGTCTCGGGTCTGGCCATCGAGTAGTAGAATCCCCCGTGGCGCTCCAGGAAGTACTCGACGAACTCCGATATCTGGCGGCCTATCTTCAGGCTGGTCGCAATCCGCTGGTTCATGTCCTCCGCGTGTTCCTCTTCGCCGCGAACCGCGAAATAATTCAGCGTGTTATCGGACCAGATCATCACGCCGATATTCCTGAAGGCTGGTGGTTTGCCGTCAAAATGCGCCTGCAGCGAATAGTAAAAAGTTGCCATCGGATTCCTCCATCGCTGTCGTTTGGGCGTGCAAGCCCGTCCATCTGCGATGGTATCCCGCTGACCGGCACGGATCGTGCCGCAATGACAATTTCATCTGGTTCACGCTGTGGCCTGCAACCCCCGTCGCCAGTCGGCGCAGCCAGGGGATCGCCGTCCAGCAGGAAGGCGCGCCAGCGTGGTCCGTGCCGTCAACCACAACATGGTCGTCGCGTGCTGGCTTATCGGGCGCGAAATCAGTTTTGTGCCCGTGGTGTGCGTTCCGGGGGTTAAAGGCATCCGGCTTGCGCAGGTATTGTGCCTTTACCGCCCAACGTCGCGCGCGCAACGGAAACCGTCCGCGATCCCCCTGGTATCGGGAAAATCCCAGTACCGCCATGACGAGCGCACACCCGCCGGTTCGCTGTTGTAGCTGCCACCCTTGAAGACGTGCTGGGCGCAGTCGCCCCCGGTTATCCATGCGCTGCCGTCGACCGGCGCCCCCGTGAAGTCGGGGTGCGAGCAGTCGGCCGTCCACTCCTGCAGATTGCCAGACATGTCGTACAGCCCGAAAGCGTTGGGTTCTTTGGTTGCCACCGGATGGGGGCGGAGCGTGCCGTCGGCAACCGCGCTGTTGCTGCGATACCACGCGATATCGGAAATGCAGGCGGCATTGTCGACGCAGTAATAACGCGTCGTGGTCCCGGCGCGAGCGGCGTATTCCCATTCGGCCTCGCTGGGCAGTCGCCCACCCACCGCCGCGCAGAAGGCGGCCGCGTCGTGGAAGTGATTTTCCATGTACTCGACGGGACAGTTACCGCAACGGGGATGGTACGACGGCATGTCGCCGGTCACTTGCCAGTACTGGTACTGCGTGGTTTCGGTCCGCGCCATTTCGAAGGCGGGGACATCCACCCAGTGGCGCGGCGTTTCGCCATAGCCCCATCCCTCCTTGTCGCATTCTGTATCGCCCGGGGAGCAGCCCATGAAGAATCCGCCCGCCGGTATCGTAACCCAGACTATTTCATCGCCCGTCAGCCCCGGGTCGCATCCAGGCAGGGAAAGCAGCGACAGAAGAAGGGGCGCCACCACCGTATTGAGTTTCACGTCGTGCCCTTGTTTCATGCGATGACCCTGCGCGATATCCCCCATTATTCGGCCTGCCCCTTACTTGTTGTAAACGTAGGCCTCGGCCATGCGCATTGCGTCGCCGGCAGAACTGGCCTTGCCGCAGTACGACCAACCGGCGTACGAAACGTAAACTTCGTGCGAGGACGACTCCCACTTGACCTGATAAACCTTGTTTGAACCGGACTTGACTGAGCCGATAACCTGCGCGGACATGCGAAACCTCAACTTGGATTATCGGGAAACTAACATTTGTGTCAGCGGTTTGCCAACCCAAACGAGAAGTGAGTTGCGTCCGCCAACTGGATATGTCGTTGACACTCGTCCATCGCCTGGCGCGTGTGCGGCGTGGCACATGCAGCCATGCGCTAATCCGAAGTTCCCCGCCTGAGAATCATGTTTGAGCGAGTCTGGAAGCGCGATAGTCACCATTATGGCACATCATTTGTAGTCATGTAAATTGCAAACAAATTTGTTGACAAGCGTGATTTTGATCAATATCATTTGCGCATGTATGTTGCAATCGTGCCAAACAGAAAATCGAAGCCGGCGGTTCTGCTGAGGGAGAGCTATCGGGAAGACGGCAAGGTGAAGAACCGTACCGTTGCAAATCTGTCGCATCTTCCGCCGGAAATGATCGAAATGCTGAAGCTGGTTTTCGCCGGCAAGAAGGAGGTTCCGGCAGAAACCGCAGGTCAAGCCGTAAGCACCCTTCCGTGTGGCCACGTCCGTGCGGTGCTTGGGATGATGCAGAAGCTTGGCATTCCCGAGCTTCTTGCGTCACGGGACAGCCGTCAGCGCAGCCTGGTACTTGGGATGATCGC
>JAGOFO010000090.1 GCA_017997155.1 Myxococcota bacterium | reverse complement strand
GTCGATCAGTTCGCCCATGGTCGGCATGGGCTGGTCGTTAGCGAGTTCCACCAGCATTTCTGTCACGCCGGCCGCGTCGAACGACTCCTTGACGTGCTCGCCGTCAACATAGCTTTCAAAGATGATGGCCACGAATTCACCGGGATTGGCCTGAAGGAAATCCTTGATCTCGACCATTGTGTCTTCCAGCGGGCGGATTCCGAAAATGCAGTATCCATGACACAGAAAGACGCTGGAATCTGGAGGGGGATCCTGCGTGTTGTCGTAGTGGATGTCCAGCATGAACGCCCTGACTCCATCGGTCAGTTGTCGCGTCACGTTGCCCGTCTGGTTGGGCGCGGCGAATCCATCTGCTTCGTTGGCCATGGAATTGTGGGTCGTGACGAATGCCACCTGGTTGAGGGGGCGGTCGCACAGTTCGCTCAGGCCGTTGCACCGGCGTTCATCCCCGGAGTCGCTGGCGAGATCGTCGGCGGCGACGTCCGCGGCGGAAGAATCCGATCCGCTGTCCGCTGTTGTAACGGCCTGTCCGCAGGCTGCCGTCGTCAGGACAAATGTCGTCAGCAGGTACAGATGGCGGATAGCACACCTCCGTGCCGCGTTGCAGCGGCGAAATCGCGGAGATCATTGTACAGGGAATCAGATGCGGTACCGAAAATCATGCAAATCACTGGACAGTTTGGTATAGGCGCATAGCGCCCTCAATCTTGTGGGAAGTTGCTTCAATAAGTTGTCACTTTTTGCGTAAAATATTTTGTATCCGTTTGATTGGACGTATTAGTATCCGCGCCAGGCCTGTTGTTTTCACTACATATTCCAGGCTTACTGTTGTAATAACAGGATGTTTGACGGACTTTGTCCAAAGGACAGGGGGTGTCGTGGTTTGGTTTAAAGAGTCGATGGCGGAGAGGGCCAGGGGTTGTCTGCTGGGGCAGTTCGCGGGGGATTCGCTGGGCAGTCTGGTCGAGTTCCAGAAGGCGGGGTGGATCGCGCGCGGCTACCCGGGGGGCGTGCGGGATCTGGCTGACGGGGGCACGTTCAACAACGTCGCGGGTCAGTTGACCGATGACTCCGAGATGGCGCTGGCGCTGGCCAGGACCGTCGCGCGGCTGGGACGGTACGACGTGGCCGCCGTGAGGGCCGTCTACGTTGACTGGATGGAATCGGGACCGTTCGATATCGGTGGCACCACCTCGGCGGGTCTGTCGGGCAGGCCCCGGCAGGAAAGTCAGGCGAACGGCGCGTTGATGCGGTGCAGTCCGCTTGGAATCTTCGGGGCCGCCGCAGGGCCCGAAGCGGCCGGGGAACTGGCCGCCATCGATGCGGCGATAACCCATCCGAATCCGTTGTGTGTGCAGGCGAACCGGCTGTACGTGATGGCGATCGCCGATGCCATCGCCAATGGGACGGAGCCGCGGGCACTGTATGACCAAGTCGTGGAGTGGGCGCAGCGGCTGGATGTTGACGAAGCGTTGTTGCAGGCCCTTCAGGCTGCCTCGGTTACTCGCCCGGTCGCCGATCATCAAAACCAGGGCTGGGTGCTGATCGCGTTTCAGAACGCGTTCTGGCAGTTGCTGCACGCGCCCGGTCTGGAAGAGGGTGTCGTGGACACTGTGATGCTGGGCGGTGACACCGACACGAACGCCTGTATCTGCGGCGCACTGCTGGGGTCGGTTCATGGCGCGGGCGCCGTGCCCGAGCGATGGGTGTCCACGTTGCTCTCCTGTCGCCCAGAAGCGGGCCGGCCCGGCGTGGTCCATCCCCGGCCCCGGATCTACTGGCCCTGCGACGTCCTGGAAGTGGCCGACGCCCTCCTGGCCGCCGGGGTGTCTGCGAAAACCCCAAACCTCTGAATTTCATCCCGGTCCCGACCAGAAGGGCGAATGTGATTCGCCCCTACGCCGGAACCCGACCAGAAGGGCGAATTATCATTCGCCCCTACGCCGGAACCCGACCAGGAGGGCGAATTGCCTGCCCTGAGCCCGTCGAAGGGTGATTCGCCCCTACGCCGGAACCAGACCCTGATCCTGACCCTGTTCCTGACCCTGTCCCCGTCATCAGCATCTGCAAGCAGCCTGAGGGAACCACGCAACACACGCCCGCCACGCCCGTGCAGGGGCGAATTACATTCGCCCATAGCCCAGGCGGTTCGCTCCTGCGGGAGGGACCGCCCCTCTTGACCCGGCCCGGGGGCGTGCACACGATCTGTTAAAGCCGGTGGATGCCAAAGGTTTTTTCCGACTGGTGTCCGCGTGCGTGGTGCACGTCTGGCCGGCATTACTGATTACACGGCGTGTCGATGAACACCTGGATCACTGAAAAGGGAACAAGGATCAAGCTGGTCTTTTACGGCCCTTCGAATGTCTATCTCGTCTCCCGGGACGGGCATTCGTTTCTGGTTGACGCGGCCACGCTGGTGTCGCTTGGCGGCATCACGGCCGGGGTGAAGAAGTCGGGTGAACCGGCCCCGTCCATGCTGGTTCTGACCCACACGCATTTCGATCACGCCGGGTCGGCCGCCGCCCTGCGCGCCAGGTACGGACTGAAGATCATGGCGCACGGTCACGACGTGGATTTCGTGGCCAGCGGCATCAGCCCGTTTCCGGCGGGAACGACTCTTGGAACCAAGGCGTTCATGGCCGTGATGAAACTGCCCGGGGAACTGGTGACCCGTTATCCGGGTGCTTCCGTGGACATCCCCGTGTCTGAACCGATCAGTCTTGAAGATTACGGTTACGACGCGCTCGTGATGCCGACGCCGGGCCACTCCGAAGGCTGTCTGAGCATCGTCGTCGACAACGATGTCGCGCTGGTCGGCGACACGCTCTACGCTCTGGCGACCAAGTCGATCGTTTCGCCGTTTGTCGACGACAAGGACAAGCTGTTTGAAAGTCTCTGCTGGCTGTACGACAGCGGCTGCCAGGTCTTTCTGCCGGGCCACGGACCGGCCATTTCACGAGAGCGATTGAAGGAACAGATCGACGACCTGGTCCGCAGGCGAAAACTGAAGGCACAAAGAAAACAGAGGGAACAATATGAAGATTCTTGACGTACTGAACGCTCCGGAAAAAGAGAACCCGCACGGCGTCTCGGTCAGGCCCGCTCACGTCAGCCCGCATGCGGCGGTGATGCACATCACGCTTAAGCCGGGTGAAACCCTGAAGCGGCACATCACCCCGGTTGACGTGTTTTTCTACGTGCTCGACGGCAGGGGCTCGGTCGAGATCGGCGACGAACGCGAAAAAGTCGGTCGCGACATGCTGATCGAGAGTCCGGCCGGCATCCCGCACCGTCTTTTCAACGACACGGATACTACCTTCCGGGTTCTGGTGGTAAAGACCCCGAACCCGACCTCAAGCACCCGCATGCTCTAGTCCGTACCGAATCGATCAAAATCTTTTCTCAACTTCTGCAAGAACCTCGCTGGTGGATAGTCAGGGCTCCGTTTTTGCGGGAGGACGCATGGTGTGTCTTCCCGTTTTTGTTGTCTGGCAGGCTTGAAAACCGGGCGTCGGGCGCCCGGGGGACAAGCTGTCGAATGGAGGTCTCAGGGGAATAGTCTTGCATTCTGGTGGGTTCGTGGTTTGTCTCAGTGACATGCGTCCGGGGGTACGGGGTTAGGAATGAAGGAAAAATCGACGCGGAGGATCACCGAATCGGGCCGAAAGTGTGCCCTCGGAGAATCTCACGATACCGGGTCGGTGTTTCGCGTCGGCCAAGGAGGTTCCCATGTTCAAGCAAGACACCATCTCACCACCTGCTCCCGAAATGCAATTCGTTCCTTCCGCATCGACCGCGCGACCAATCGACGGCCTTGATGACGACGACCTTGATGATCCAGTTGTTCCATCCGCGAATCCGGACACCGATGCCGGTCCACTGCTTCGCAAGCGGGAAGCGGGACAGAAGAAATCCTGTGAGCTTCTTCGTTCCTGGGTAGAAAACCAGGAAACTGCGTCATCCCCGACCGATGATTTGGCAGGTTCCGGGAATACCTGCCGGTCCTCGTTGGTGTCAACGCACGGTCTTCGTTTTGATGAGTCCAGCGGGGCATGGGTCGATTCCGACAACTGCCCGGTCAGCGTGCCACAGTTCATGAAAGGGCGTTCGGTGCTGGCGATGCTTGGCATCTACGGCTGGGCCTCAATCGAGGACGCGATTCTGGCGGGACTCGCTGTTGGCGAGCCCATCCTGTTGGTCGGCGGTCCGGGATGCGCCAAGACCTTGATGACCGAATGCATCGCGAAGGACCTGGCCATGCGCTTCATCGCTTACGACGCGTCCAAGGCCATGTTCGACGATATTCTCGGTTTCATCGACCCGGCCAGTCTGGCGGTCGGCTCGGTCAAATACGTCGATACGCCGCTGTCTTTGTGGGACAAGGAATTTATCCTGATAGACGAGGTGAGCCGTGCCACGCCGGCGCTTCAGAACAAGTGGCTGGAGGTGATCTGGTCGCGGCGGGTGATGGGCGTGCCTTTGCCGAATCTGCGGTACGTGTTCGGAGCGATGAATCCGGCAGGCATGGCCGGGACCGTGCCACTTGACGATGCGTTGGCCGGCCGGTTCATGTTCCACATCGATGTGCCCGAGTTGCATCAGATGACGCCCGAAGATCAGAGGGCGGTGGTCGAGGCCGGGCTCCATCCCGATGATTTCGGCTTCTGCCGCGGTTCTCGTCTGCGATTCATAATCGAGGCGGTCAGGGAGAAATTTGCGGATGTGGAAAAACGGTTCGGTAAAACCTTGACCGTCTACATTCTGGCATTCGCCACCTACCTGAAAAGCAAGGATATTGTTCTTGACGGCAGGAGGCTCGGTTTGATGCGTCGAGCGTTCGTTGGCCTGGTCGCGGTGCGCGAGGTGCTCAACGGAATCACAATCCATTCGAAGGATCTTGATGACGTGCTGCGCCACGGACTCTCCGTGACTCTGCCTTTCAAGGCCGCCGACAGGGACGTGTCGAGGGTGATCATCGACGGCGGCCATCGATACAGCATCGAGGTGCTCGGAGGCAATCCGGGAAACCTGATGATGTCCGATTTGATCGCTTGCGTCAGGATGATCGAGAAAGGCCTGAAATACCTGACCATTCAGAACATGTCGAGAATTGTGACCAGGATTCATGAGGATCTCAGACGTCCTCGCGACCTGAACTCGGTCACTCGGGCCGGGTTGGCCGCCTACATCCTCGTGTGTTCCCGCCAGGCGATGTTGAATCTGCCGGACGAGGCTCGTCACCGGATGATGACGCTCTGGAGCGGGATCATGGAGGTCAGGGCTGGTGAACTCGGCGGCTTTGCTTCACAGCTGAAGTCCGTCGCACCACCGCACTTCCTTCCCGAAAACGAGCATGAAACGTTCATGCGCCTTGTCGAGTATGTTCGCATCACCGTTTGCTCCAGCCGGCTTTCCGACGTCGAGTTCGAAGAAGTCTTCGAGAAGATGACCGAGATGCTGGCTGAAGGGGGTATGTGATGGAAGTCTACGCACTCAAGCTTTCGTTCAACGATGACGATGTGACCTGTTATGTGCTCAAGAGGCTGAAGATGCCCGCCGAACTCCTGTTTTTCGGCGGCATCGTGCCTTTCGAAAGGATCAGTCTCGCAGAGGACCTCCTGACGATGAGCCTTTCTCAGCGGTTCTATACTCCGGCCCTTTCAACGTTGTTCCTGGACAAGATGTCGGCAGACGAGCTTGGCAGTCCAGGAATCCTGGTTTCCCGAAAATCGCAGTCCGCGATGAACTACCTGCTCGCACACTGGTTGATACAGGGGGCGGGGGAACTTGAGCAGGACATCGTGAACGCCCGGCTCCAGAAAGATCGGGGTGAGAGTTTTCATTCGACACTCAAGAAGTACGTTCACGAACGAAAGGAAACGTCGCTTTTCGAGTCGGTTGAACCGATCACGGATTTCCAGCCGATCGTGCCCGCGGAACTGTTCAAGAACCTTTTTACGGAGGTGTCTCAAGACGTATGGATGATGTCGACCTCCGCGATCCCGGAAGGCTTCCAGGTCGGCGCGCTGTTGGAGAAGCCCGTTTCGACACAGCAGCGGAAATTGAAGATGTACGATGCGCTTGTGGTCTGCGGTGATGCATCTGAAAGGCGGGTAATCTGCTCGACGGACGGTTTCTGGCGCAGCATGGACGTGGGGGAAGATGTGCTGCCGGAACCGGTCAGGAAGTATTCATCCCGCGGGCGGATGGTCGCCTTTGATAACGGTGATTTGACCGCCTTGAATACCTGGAGGGTGCTGATGCTGGTGCGTGTTCCTTCCGACAGGACGCTTCTCGGTTCAGAAGAGCGGCCGGCCTGTCTGGAAGGGATCCCCGGCGCGCGCGTCCTCGACGCCAGAGTGCCGGTCCCGCGCTCGTCTCTCCTTTCCGTCGTGGATGACCCGCAGGAGGCCATCGACATCCTGTGCAGGTATTCCCGTGGCTTCCTGCTGCCAGGACTGGGTTCGGCACGTCTGCCAAGTCAGCTGGGCAAGTACCGTGGCAGGTATATGTCGGTGTGCGTTCCGGCGCCGTGGGTCTAATCGTCCGTCACTACGGGGTGAATCCGATGTCATCCATGATTTCACGTCCGCCCGATGGTTCGACAGATTTCCGATCGTGCCAGGAGGCAGTCGAAAAGCTTGAGGCGAGGGTCTGGCAGGTGGTCGATTCCGCGGCCCAGCCAAGGTTGTCCGAGGCGATGCACGGACTCCTACCCAAATGCAGTTTCCTGTTCAGCGCCACGGCCCCGACCGCGCGAATCGTCGGCGGGAATCCGATTCGGATAGAGTTCGGACGTGATTTCTACAACCACGAGCTCTCAGCCGACAGTGATTTCCTTTTCGTTCTTCTGCACGAGATCTATCACCACCTTCTGGGACATCTGATGCCGAGTCGCAACGACAAGGCCTCGTTGACCTTAAGGAATGTCGCCAATATCGCCGCTGACATGGCCGTCAACCGGGCGCTCTGGTTCGAATGGTTCCCCTGGGGCGTGGGTCTTCTTGACAGATTCTATCTTGAGGACGAGTTTCCGGCTCTTCTGCTGCATCCACCCAGGATCTATCCGGGCGACACCGTTTCCACGGAATGGGAGCGGCTGATGCTGTCAAGGATTGGGCACGCGCTGGAGAAAGGGGGATTCAAAAGGAACAAGGCGAGGGATGTTCTGAGCGTTTACCGGGCGGCATGGCTCTCCGGCGCGCCGTACGACGTCATCCTCGAAAAGCTGCTGGCTCTTTTCCAGGATCTGGGCGCGATCGTACACGTGGACGTTCTATTAATCGGTAATCATGACGGCATCGAGATGCCCGGGATTTTTGATCGGAGGTACTGTCGAGGCGGGCAGGCAGGCGAGGGTGACGATGTGCATCAGGAGACCGTCGAGGTTGAAAGGACCGATGGGGATCGACAGATTGTGATGGCACTGAGACGCGCGGTTGATCAGGAAAGCTGCCGGTACAACCTGGACGAACCTCTGCGTGTCCCCGGATTCGTCTTTTCGCCGGGGCGCCGGGATGTGTTTTTTCTGTCTCGAGGGTACTTCCCTGTCATGTACCAGGCAGGGATGACGATGTACGAGCCGCTGAAGCTGGCACATGTATATTTCGACGTCTCCGCTTCGCAGGAAGACGAGCTTCCCAGGCTTATTTCGATTCTGAACGGGATTCGGGATTTGATCACGGATCCCATCCATCAGTTTTCCACCAGGGTCGCGGATGTCTCGCTGGCCCGATTTGCCCGAGGCGATATCGAGACCACCTTTGGCACGGATTTCAATTGTGTTCTGAATCACGCAATGGACCTTGGGCTAAGAAAGATGATCGTGTTTACCGACGGCATCGCGGATGTCGACAGTGCGGTGGCAGCGCGTTTCAAGGCCAGCAGAATCGAACTGCATCTTGTGCTGATTCCGTGGGAGTTCATGCTTGAGGACATCTTCGACAACAGAGACTGCCCCTTGTTTCCGCTCGCGACCACGGTGGCAAGATTGAAGCCCTCACCCACCTCCTGACCCTGATCCAGTGGGCGAATTGTCATTCGCCCCTACGCCGGATCCCGTCAGCCGCATCTGCAAGCAGTCCGAGGGAACCCGTGCCAACCCCGCCAGCCACGCCCGTGCAGGGGCGAATCAAGCCGGACCTTCAAAATCGACCCGCAGGCCCCCGAACTCCGACCTTGATATGTTGAATCGCCAGCCATGCATCGCGGCGACCTTGCCCGCGATATTCAAGCCGATGCCCTGATTGTGCGATTCGCGGCTCCTTTCCTTGCCGCAACGGTAGTAGCGTTCGGTGATTGCCGCCATCTGATCGTCAGGTATGCCAGGTCCATCGTCGATGATCGAGATCGTGAATCGGTCGTCCGGCGCGGCCTCCAGGATCACGGCGACGTGTCCGCCCGGTTTGTTGTACCTGATCGCGTTGAACGTGACGTTGTTGACCGCCTGCTCGATGAAGGTCATGTCGCCGGTTGTCACGACCGGTTCCTCGGGGATCGCGTGGTCGATGTTGACTGAACGCTGCCTTGCGAGCGGTCTGTGACGGATGACGCAGCGGCCGATCAGTGCGTTCAGATCGACCGGAACCTGCTGCATCGTGGGCGTCCCGGTTTCAAGGCGGGACGCTATGGACAGATTCCCGATCAGTGCGGCCAGGTAATTGGTTTCGGCCATTGCCGAGGCCACCGACTCGTCGCGATGACCGCCTTCGCCGGCGGCAAGGTCGCTGAGATGTCCCTGAAGGACCGTCAACGGGATGCTGATGTCGTGGGTCGTGTTTTCCAGGAATTCACGAAGATTCTGTTCGCGCTCTTCCTGCCTGGCGACCTGATCCAGAATTTCGGCGCGCGCGTTCTCGAACGCGCCGGCGAGTTGACCTATCTCGTCCGTTCCCTTCAGCGCGATGGGTGTGCGATATCGATCCGCGGCTGATCGGCGGACCTGGGATGTCAGCCTGCGGATGCGTCTTACCACCGGCCCGGCCGCGATCA
>JAGOFO010000089.1 GCA_017997155.1 Myxococcota bacterium | reverse complement strand
TACGACCTGCTTACCGTCGTTGTACAGGGCATTGAACGTGTGGAACAGTTCAGTCTGCACGAACTGGCTGCTTGAAACGAATTGAATGTCGTCAACGAGCAGAACGTCGCAAAGGCCGCGGAACTTCGATCGCAGGCTGTCCATGCTCTTGCTGTTGACCGCGTTCATCACGATGTTCGTGAAAGTCTCGCCACTGGTGCAGACGATCTTCAGTCTCGGATTCTCGCGCCTGATCTGGTGTCCTATTGCATGGAGCACGTGAGTCTTGCCAAGTCCGACGCCGCCATAAATGAACAGCGGGTTGTAGGCCCCGCCCGGATCCCTGGAAACGGCAGGGCCCGCCGAGTGCACGAAAGAGTTGCAATCGCCGACGATGAAGTTTTCGAAGGTGAAGCGTTCCTTCAGGCGATCGATATCGTTCTGGATGCCGGGCGACTCCTGGCCGCCAGCCTTTCTGTCGGACGGAACCGCGGAAACAGGGAGGCTGGCCGACGGGTCGGGCTGGGCAACGCGGAAATCAACGCCGACGCTTCTGTGGGTGGTATCCCACAGGGCGTCCTTAATTTTTTCGGCGAAGTTGTCCTGAATGTGCTTGGCCGTGTACGTGTCCGGTACTTCAAGGGTCAGCCTTCCACCTTCGTTTTCACATGGACGAATGATTGCAATCCATTTGTTGAAAGCATCCGGATCAAGTCTGTCTTTCAAAAGGCAGCGCGCTCTGTCCCAAAGATTCTGCATAAACTCCGCCCGTTCACCCCAGATTGTTGTTTCCGAGTTTGGATTCGAGCACCGAAGGCTCTTGGTGAAGTGGAAACTAATTCGTTGTTGAAAACGATACAACCCCTGAATGGAAAAAATTTTTTGAAGCAATGATTTCAATGGGTTATCGCGGCGATGAAAGGGTGCGGCAACACCCCCGGCGCCATAAGTTCCGACATTTTAAGAATTCTTTGGTTTTAGCCAATGATTACAGAGCCTTGCGATCCTGATTCCACAACCTTCGGTGTTTCTTGAACAATATTGGGAATGGAAGCTTCGGTGGGGGTTTCCGGTCAGTCGCGGGCAACGCATTCCCCTTCGAGACATTCGGCATCCGGAGCGCAGTCCTTGTTGATTTCACATGGAAATTCGAATTTGATCGGGTTGCAGCCGTCGCCGCAGGCCGCGGTTCCGCCGGACATCAAGTCACGCGAAAGGGTAAGCAGCCCGTCCTTTCCAGGGATGACGACCTCGATCTGAACCGATTTTCCCTGGACGGCCCTCAGGCAGTAATGGCCGTCTTCGGAGCCGATAGCCTCGTCAAGGGACTTCTCGCGATCATCCCCGAACATCTCGAAAGCCTTGACCTGGGCGCCGTTCACCGGGTTGTCGCCCTTGTTGACGGTGACATCGAAGCAGGCGTGCTGCGCATGCGGGGCCATCCAGACCCAGAGTCCGGGGTCGATCACCTTCGTGCCCACTTGGTTCTGTGCGATCAGCGTCGCGTCATCGATTTCCTTCATCAGGCCGGTCGTCGTGTCGAGGAAGAAGATCCTTGAGTCCTCCGGATCCGAAATCTGGCGCCCAAGTGCGTCGTCGGCGAACTGGCTGAACATCTGGAGGTCGATTCCAACGTTGGGGTTTATCGAGGCCGGTGCAGTGTCAAGCCAGCCTGCCGCAAGGGGCCTGAGCCATGTGCCGTCGCCTGGAACCACCGCCTGGCGGTTCAACGGCGGATTGATCGCGTCGGTGATTATCTTGTTTGTTCCCTCGTCCATCTCGACCGGAAGGCTGATGTCCCACGAGGCGGCCTTGAACGAAGCGGTGCCGGCAACCGGAATGCCCGTTTCATCCAGAAGCGCGTCCTTGCGGAACGAAAGCCCCATCGTCTCGACAAGAACCGGCACCGATACGTTGCCCGCGGGGATCGAGACGTCGTGGCTCGACGCACGCTTTTCCATGATGACTTCCATGCCGATTCGTATATCTTCTACCGGCATTACCGTCTTTGCCGACGGAGCGAACCCGCCGCCCTGGAACATCACGACCGCAAGGGGGGCGGGGTCTTCGGGAAGCTGCCTCTCGGGCAGGACGCATTTAAGGTCGAAATTGCCGTCAACATCCGAAACCGCCGTCCCTTTCATGTCGTCACAGGTCACTGAGATGCCTTCGAGAGGCCCTCCGTCACGATCGCGTACAGTCCCCGAGACTGTGAAGAATCCAGCGGACTCGGATTCACAGCCGGTTGCGGCGGCGGCCAGCACGACGATCGTCAGGGCACGCGGAAACCACGGCCGATTCATGTGTTCCCCCTTTTGCCGGGAATCCGGAAGCAACCGGATTTCCCATGCGCGTTCATTCAAGTATCTCCACAAACCCGGTACAGGTCGCCTTTTCGATTCCCGGCCCGGGTGGCGTGCAGTTCTCAAAGCCGAAGTAAGGACAATAGACGTCCTCATAGAGGCCGTCGCGGCAGAACATGGCCTCCCCGTCCTCGGAGCAGATCGACGCGCCGTCCTGGCATTCGGCATACTTCTGGCTGCACACCCTGTCCAGGAAAGAAGCGACGATTTCAAGCGGCGTGATCTCCTGGTTGGCGTCAAGCCAGGACTGGTTGCATTCCCTTCGACCACCCGAGATCTTCTCGCAGTCGATGTTTGCAAGCCTGCCGCCCAGACAGAAGTTCAGGATGTTTCCCTGGCACGCCGGCGCCACGGAGGTGATGGAGCACTGTTCCCCTTCGCCAATGCATTGCAGGTCGTTATCGGCGTATCCGCAGGACAGGCCGAGCCTTCCGCACCTGAATTCGTTTTTCAGGCTCTTTCCGTCGCACGTCACCAGGGTGTCCCCGTCGCATTCTCCCGATTCGCAGACACCAATCGTGCAGCGACCATCAAGGCAGCCCAGATCCATGTCCCCGCAGTCGATGTCGATTCGATAGTTCCTTTCGGCGCCCGCAAGGCAGACCATCGCGACGGATCCCCGACATTCGCGTCCCGGTTCAGCACAGGTTTGCGGCGGCAATTCGGAGTTCAGCGACAGAAAGAACTGTTCGCACGAAACGGCCGAATTCGCGTAACGGATGGTCGAGTACAACTCCTCGGCCATGGTTGCGGAAAGTCCGTCAAGGATTGGCAGCGTGTTGACGCCGGGGCCCCAGTCAAAAATTTCCTGGCCGGGTGCGCAGGCGGCCATCTTCATCTTCAGTGCTTCGACTTCGTTGAAGAAGTCGGCCGTCATGTCGCCGCCGCCGGCAACACCGTTGCCCTGGTTGCAGCCGGCCGAGATGAGGACTACGCAGGCCAGGAAAGCCACGGGAACAATCAGGAATGCGGCACGATTCATCAGGGATCACCTTTGAAGGTTGCAATCCGGACGCCGTCCGGCGTCGCGCCGTGCCCGAAATTCCGTCATTCCGACGGTTGCACCACCGGCAAGGGCACAAGAGCTTCGGAAGGGATTTTACCGTAATATACGGAATCATTGATAATGAAAGCTGGAGTACCTTTCAACTCCCTTCTGTTCCCTTCCTCGATGTCGGCCTTCATCACCGCGAATCGGGATTCGTCGTTGATGCAGCACTGGAAGCGATCCATGTCGAGTTCCAGGCGTTCCGCGATCGTGTTCGGGTTCAGGTTGTCACCACCGATTTCCTGCGAGTGCTGGAACAGAAAATCATTCATTTCCCAGAAGCGTCCCTGTTCGCCCGCGCAGATGGAAATCTTCGAGAGTTCGCAGGCCCTTTTATGGAAAGGCTGCTCAAGGGAAGGATTGCACCTGTTGTCCAGGGGCAGGTGGCGGTGATACACCCGTACATCCGGGTTTGAAGCCACGAGTTGTCGAACCATCATGTGGGCCTTTCTGCAGAACGGGCATTCGTAATCCGTGAATTCGTGGATTTCGATTTTCGGTGCCGGTGAACCGATCCAGGGATGGCCGTCCGGCGAAACCCCACGCTGCGTCTCGACGACCTTCCTGCCCTGGTCGTGCGAGCACTGGCCGTCCTGGTCCCCGCCATGCGCCGTCAGGCCGGGATCGTCATGACGCGCCATACTTATGCCGGAGGCTTCGTTCATCAGCATCGGCCCGACGAGCGCGGCCAGGGCAAGTATGCCGAATCCGGCCGATGCGAGCACTACAAGGCGGGCCGGGTGGCGGAAGACGTCGATGAAGTCATCCCGGACGGCTGCCCCGATTGACTTGCCGGAAGCGCGGATGGCGAAGATGGCCATCACCATGAAAGCCACGTTGATCACGTCGATCGCCATGCAAAGGATGCAGATCGAGTGAATGAGGAAGGTCATCACGATGATCAGCCAGATGGAAACCAGCGTGTAGAGGCAACCGAACAGAAAGAGGAAGCCCGTACCGAAACCGGTTCTTTTCCGGAAGAGCGCCATGCCGGACAGAAAGGCCGTGAACAGGTAGCCCGCGATTGCCCAGACGGCCACCGGGGTATTGAAGACCGTTGAATACTCGGACAGTGCGACCGACGTGCAGTTAATCCCGTCGCTGACCGCGCAGAAGCTCTGGAAATCCGGATCGGTCCTGGACGCGACATAGATGTTGGCCAGATCCGCGGCGATCGCGATTCCCACCACGCTGAACATCAGCATTGCCACCAGGGCGATCCTCGCCCTTCGATCTTCAATGTTTCCGTTGATAGTAGCTTCGCTCATCCCCGGCCTCTCTGCAGAAAGTCCACGCACGCCGAATTTACGGACGGATTGTTCAAAAATGCAAGGTCGTCGCGATCTGAGCCATCCCCTCATAGGAAAGGGAGTACGCCCGGTGATGGTTGGCGGTCGGCGGTAAACCCTTCCGCGGCTCCCCCTTCACCCCTTCCCGTGCGAGTGCGGGGCGTTCACGTCGTTCGTTCGGGCGTCGGCTCGGTCGGCTGATGCACGAAGTCGCTTGTTTTCGGATTGTACCGCGCCGATTCGCCGGCCGCTTTTCCTCTCTCACTCCTGTTCACGCCCTCGCATCGCATCGGGTGGGGTATGCCGCTCCAGGCTTCCCCGCCGCCTGCCGCGGCCATCGGCGTACGCCCGGCGATTATCGGAGCGCGACTTCAATAACCTGTTGAAAACTTTGAGAAATGTGCCGATTTTAACTGGATAAAAAGATGCTGACATCGGATAATTCTTGTGTCTAATCAAGGAGTTACCCGATGTCGGCAAAAAGGATCGTACTCGTAGTTGGACGTATTTTTCAAGGCCTTCATGCAAAGAATCGACAGACTTTGGCTGTACTCATGGCAGCCCTGCTCGTGACCGGCAGGGCAGGTGTTGCCGCGCTTGGCCGCGGCATCCAGTCCAGGACCGCTTTCAAGCACTCCATCAAGCGCGTCGACCGCTTCCTGGGAAACGATAACGTCGTCGTCTGCGACTGGTGCAAAGCTCTGTTCGCCACTGTCCTGGGCCCGCGCAAGTCCGTAAAGATCGCTATCGACTGGACAAAGATCGGGCCCTGGCCCGTTCTGGTCGCGTCGGTCGTCATCAGAAGACGCGGCATTCCCATCTACTGGGCCACCTGCGACTTCAGGAAGCTCCAGCGCAGTCAGAATGCCTTTGAAAACAGTTTCCTTGTCGTCCTGCGGGACATTATTCCCAGAAACGTTAACGCGATTCTGCTATTTGACCGCGGCTTCAGACGCGTCTCGCTTGTCAAACACATCAAGAAACTGGGCTTTCACTTCGTCATCAGAAGTTGCTCCGACGTGCACGTAATGACCGAGGCAGGTGAAAAAATTGCTCTGCGCGGACTAAAACTTTCTTCCGGCATCGTCAAGGATTTCGGCCACGTCATGGCAACCATGGACAAGCCCGAGGACGTCAGGCTCGTTGCCGTCTTTGACCGAGACCAGAAGGAGCCATGGCTGCTGTTCTCCGACCTCGACCTGCCCGCAAGAGACATCGTCGCTCTTTACGGCAGGCGCTTTACCATCGAGGAATTCTTCCGCGATTCCAAAAATTCCCGCTTCGGTTGGAGTCTTGGCCAGTACAAGCTCAAAGACAGACCGGACAGGCTCGACAGGCTCTTCCTAGTCGTCGTTGCCACTTACTTCCTGGTCTCGATCATCGGACTGCATCTCGAGCACATCCGCCTTGACGCAAAATTCAAGGCAAACACGTCGAAGCAAAAGACTCACTCCATCTTTCAGCTTGGCTGGAAAGGACGAAACCTTGTCCGCTGGCTGCCACAGTCCTGGTTTGCCAGATTTGATCGCCTCGACTTCGACTCCATTCACCTGGAGGCCAGACATGCTTAACGACAATTACACAGCGTTCTGTGTCAATAGCGACTTACTCCAGTGCTGGCGCGGACGTCAAAATCCCTCGTCTCTCTATCAGGGGATCGCTCAGCGCCCTGAACTCTTGACCGGCCCCGGCTGCTCGTTTAGAGTAAAGCGCCCGTTAACCAGGCGATGAATCGCATGAAGATTCCTTTTCCTGCGGGGATTAAACGATTTACCCCGACTTTGGTTCGACTGCCGGCGACCCTTGCCATGATGCTGATGCTTGCATCATCGGCGACCACTGCCGCCGAACCTGATCAGAACCCGGCGGAGCCGGTTGCCGCAGAACAGGCAGCAGCGACGGATGAACCGGCGACAACGCCCCCGGAAGCTGCCGCCGATGAACCGGCAACCGAGCCGGCCAGCGAAACCGGAAAGGCGCCCGATTCGAATGACGACTCGACCGGGGCGGCAAACGACGCCGAAGACAGGCCGACCGACGAAAAGGCCGCCGCCAGGACGTCCGATCGGGCCAGGGCCGACGACCCGGTTGCGCGCGCGGAGGCTGCGAAGATCAGGGAAGAGGCTCTTGGTGGCATCCGCAACAGGCCGCTTTCCCCGGCCGGTTACCCGAAGATCGAACACGACGGATACTTCAGGCTTCGGATGGACGGATTCTACAGGCCGCACCTTGGAACGACGGCTTACGACGATCGTGCGCAGAAGACTTATAATTCATCGGCTTATCCTTCACCGATAACGGAAAACTACATAAACAAGGATCGCCTTTCGCAAGAGGACTGGTTGAGCAGCATGAACATCCGGTTCCGCTGGATACCGACCATCCATGTAATGAAAAACATCGCCATCGTGGCGCAGTTCGACGTCCTGGACAACCTGATACTGGGCTCGACCCCGGATTCCGACGCCGACAGGCCGGACGCCCCGCTTTCGATTTTCGCAAGGTCGCAGGCCGTTCCCGATGAATCGGTGAAGGTCAAGCAGGCCTACATGATCTGGAGCCCCTTCAACCCGGACAACACGAAGGACTTCCTTCTGTCTATCTCGGCCGGCCGCATGGCCCGTCACTGGGGTCTTGGCACGATGGACAACGACGGCGGCGACATCGACGCCGATTTCGGTACCTATGTCGATCGCGTGAACGTCCTTGCCCGCTACTGGAACGTGTATCTGGAACTCGGGTTCGGATGGACCGCGACTGGGGCCACCTCGGCGACGGACATCCAGGCTTACGGGCAGCCGTACGACCTTACGAACAGCGACAACGTGTTCGACTTCACCGCATCCATCTTCCAGAAGCCCTTGACGATGGCTGGAAGACTTCAGCGGGCCGACAGGCTGGTTTCCGGGAAGCCGGTGTTCGACTGGGGCGTCTATGTCCGCTACCGCTGGCAGAAGACCGATTCGAAGCAGAAGATGGACGATGCGCTGGCGGTCACGCCTGAACCGGACTACGACGGATACGAACTTGAGGAACGCGACGCCTGGACCGTCTCTCCGAACCTCTGGATGAAGTTCGAGTGGAAGCACAGTTCAAAAGAAAGGCTGCGCCTTGAGGTCGAGGCGAACGGCATGTTCGGACATATCGGCCGAACGCCCAGGTTCCGTTTTGACAGCACACTTGATCAATGGCTGGAAGACGGCCACCAGAGCCTGGATATCCGCTCCTGGGCGGTGGCGTTCGAGGGCGAATACCAGTGGGGTCCGGTCAACGTCGGACTGCTGGTGGGCGCGGCCAGCGGCACGGACGCCGACTACTGGGGATGGCGCGACCGGAACAACGTCGCCACGAACAAGGATTTGAAGACTTTAAGCTCGCACTACTTCAACCCCGATTACCACGTTGACGAACTGCTGTTCCGCCAGGTTATCGGAACCGTTACAAACTCGTTCTATGTGAAGCCCTGGTTCATGTACGACTTCTTCGAAAGCCGCAAGGACGCGCTCGCCCTTGGCCTTGGCATCCTGTACGGGCAGGCCATCGAGACCAGGGCGACCCCCGGAAACGATGCCCCGCTGGGCCTTGAGATCGATGTCAACCTGCTGTACGAAAATGCCGGGGTGTTCTATGTCGGCGTGACGTGGGCCACCCTCGTCCCGTTCGACGGATTGGACCTGGCGACCGATTACGGATGCACCGCATTGAACCAGAACGGCCGTTGCCAGGACTCCAGAATCGATTCCTCCTGGGCCATGTCCCTGCGCGGCGTGTTCGGCGTGCGCTTCTGATCCTCAAACCATTTCAAGACGGCCCTTTCATCGCATTTGGGTTGGGAATCCGCCTTATGCTACAATGCATCGTCGTACGTTTGCCTGACGATTCCCTTCCCGGGCCGGAGGAACGATGTCCAGGACGGACTCAAGACGTGGCTTCACGTTCATCGAAATGATGATGGTCGTTGCCGTCATGACGTCGCTTGCGGCGGTGACGCTTCCGGCAGTCATGCAGGGATACAGCAGACAGGCTGCAAGGAACGCCGCGGTCGATGTCCAGGGCATCATCGACTTCGCCCGCACCCAGGCATCGATGAGCAACATCGCCCACCTGGTGGTGCCGATACTGGCGACCGGTCCGGCATTTACCGGCCAGATTGAAGTCTGGCAGGGGATTTCATCGGCCTGCCAGAGCTTCAGGACCCCGGACGGCGTCACCGGCCAGCAGGGCGTCAGGATCCGGGTTCTGGATCTTCATGACCAGTTCCCCGAGGTTCGGATGGTTTCCTCGCACCCGGCCAACCTCCCGACGGTTCCCCTGTGTTTCAAG
>JAGOFO010000088.1 GCA_017997155.1 Myxococcota bacterium | reverse complement strand
GATCCGCGTGTACGAGGCGGCCGGTCAGAAGACGGATGCCAAGCTGGACTCGCAGGCTTACATCGGCAAGGTCTACCTCGCGATGGCCAAGAAGGCGCACGACACCGGAATGAACACCGAGGGCGTGTCCTACGAGACCAAGGCGAAGGCGATCTTCGACGAGATCATCACCGCCGACCCGGAAAACCTGCAGGCGAACAACTCGCTGGCGCTGTACTGGCTGTTCAAGGGCGACACCAAGACGGCCGAGGACTACGTCCGGAAGGTTCTGCTGAAGGCGCCGCAGGACGTCGTCGCGCTGAACACGCGCGGTCTGATCAACCTGAAGGCTGGCAACCTGAAGATCGCGAAGTGGGTGTTCGAGCAGAAGGCTCTGCGTTACGACCCGAACTCGATCGAGGCGTTGACCAACCTGGGCATCACCTACCTGCGCATGAACGACACGCCGATGGGCGTCACGTGCTTTGAGAAGGCGCTGCAGATCGATCCGAACAACTATGAGGCGCGGATGAATGTCGGCGCCATCTACTTGAATTACCTGCACTACGCGGCGGCCAGGGAACAGTACGAGGCCGCGCTGGCCCTGTCCCCGGACAGTGCCGAGGCGCTGATCGGACTGGGTTCCTGCTACCTGGGCCTGATGCAGAACGAGAAGGCCGTCGAGGCGTGGGACAAGGCGATCAAGCTGGCCCCCGCGATGGGCGAACTGTACGTCAGGGTCGGCACCGTCTACGAGATGAAGCTGAACAAGATGGATCTGGCGATTCAGTACTACGAGAAGTACCTCGAAGTCGCGAATCCGCCCGAGGACAACCAGATTCGTCTGAAGCTGCCCGTCCTGAAGGAAATGCAGGCGAACGGCGGCTTGCTTGAACCGGCGGCCGAGCCGGAACCCGCGCCCGAGGCGGAACCCGCCGCTGAACCGGCCGCTGAACCGGCCGCTGAACCGGCCGCTGAACCGGCTGCTGAACCGGCCGCTGAACCGGCTGCTGAACCGGCTGCTGAACCGGCGCCCGAGGCCGCACCCGCGGCTGAACCCGCTCCGGCGGTTGAGCCAGCACCCGAAGCCCCTGCGGCGGAAGAACCGGCACCGGCGGTTGAGCCAGCTCCCGAGGCTCCGGCCCCCGAGGCGGCGCCTGAAGCGGCTCCCGTGGTCGAGTAGTTGATTTGTTGATGTTTGACCGTTAGGATTAGATGCCTCGCTGGAGGGTACCAGGATGAAGAAGTTTGTATTTGCGATGGTCGCGGTTGTGATGATGGCCGGCGTTCCGGCCGCAGCGCTTGCTGAAGGCCCGGTCAAGTCGAAGTTCTACGACTTCTCCGATCAGCTCATCGACGGCGATATCAAGAAGCCGACCACGCTATTCACCGATGCGCGCGCCAAGGTCAAGTTCGACCGCCTGCTGCGCCTGAAGAAGTCCTTCATTGAACCGATGCTGGACACCGCCAAGGAAGACACGTTCAAGTAGTCCTCTCCGTCACGTCCCCAGATTCATTTCCGTAATCAGCAGAGATTGAATTGATGTGCCCAGGGCCTCGGCAGGGCCTGCGGCGCCGGCCTCGTGCCTGAAGGGCGAATGTGATTCGCCCCTACGTATGAACGGCCGTCCCTGCGGGCCGGCCTCCGGATCCTGACCCCGTCCCTGATCCTGACCCTGGCCCTGCCGCTGTCCCTGACCCTGTCGCAGAAGGGCGAATGTGATTCGCCCCTACGCGGAGGCGGTTCCGAGGCCCCTCGCTCGTCGAGGGGTCTCCCATACAGAGCCCACGGCGCCAGCCGTGGGATCCCGGTATCCCCCACGATATAGGCCCGAGCGTAGCAAGGCCCGTCCATGCAGAGCCCAGGGCGCCAGGCCTGGGAATTGGTGCCCATTATCCGCAAACGGTACGTCCGTGTAGCGGCGAATTACATTCGCCGTTTAGAATTACATTCGCCGTCCGGAAAGGGCGAATTGTCATTCGCCCCTACGCCGGATACCTGATTCCGCGAATTCTAATCGTGGGCGGTGGGCATCACGTCCAGGACCAGCCTGTTGTCGACCATCGGGAAGTAGTGATTGGAGACATAGGCGCCGGCCTTTTCAGCCTTTTTGACATCGGGACCCTTGAACACAGACAGGACGTACGCGCGGTTCTTTCCCAGAGCGTGGCCCGAAACGGCCCGCAACTCGAAACTGTAATCGGCCGGATTCAGGCACTCCATCTTCTGGATGAAGGCGGCGCGGTCCGCTGAATCCATCGCCCCGAGCCTGGGACCGACCTTGCCCTTGAGCCAGTCGTCGGTGATGTGTCCGGATTCGCGCGCGTCGCACACTTCGGTGTACACGGAAACGGCTTCGTGCAGCGCGTTGCGCTCGTAACGGAACAGAAGCGGCGCGACGGCCAGGAAAAGCGCGAACAGCATGACCAGCGCGATCAGGATCGGATTGCGCTTGGACACGACCTCGCCGAAGGCGATGCGACGGGGCGGCGGTTCAACGATCGGTTCGTCGTCGTCGGTCAGAATCTCGTCGGCCACGTCACGAAGTTCCTCGGGGAGTTCGTCCACGTCGCCGTCCTGTTCGATGTCGTCCGTCGGGTCTTCGCGTCCTTCATTGATCTTTTCTGTACCTTCATCCCTGGTTTCGTTCATCGTCATCTCCCGCCGGTCGATCATCCGACCGTGGTTTAATCATCTCGTCCATGATCACGGACGAGAGAATCCTGTGAACCGTCGCGAATCGCGGGTCGGCCTGTTCAAGCGCTTCCTGCACGCGCGAAACCGCGGACAGGTCGCCACGCGCCGCCGGACCGGAAAGGGCACGCGGACCACCGACCTTCAGATTGCCAAGCATCGATTCCATCAACGACAACGTCGTCTGCCACGGATCGGGAACGTTGCAGTCCTTGAACATCTTCGCCGCCTGCCAGGCGAGCGCGCCGGGAAGGTTTGACACAAGGATGGCGGCGGCATGATAGGTGGCCGCGTCGGCCGGGCCAAGATCGAAAGACCTGGCGCCGATCGATTCAAGGATCGCGCGGACGCGGTCGTCAGCGCCCGACAAAGCGAAAACCTGTCCCGAAACGATTCCAGTCATGCCGTTCACCGGCCCGAATGCACGCAGCGGATGCGCGCGGCACACGTTCATGTTTCGCGCCGCGTCTTCCAGTGGCACCGACGCCGACGTCACGACGCACCGGTCCAGCAGGGGATCGGCAGCCTCGTCGATGGCGGCGATCATCGTTTGAACCTGATCATCGCCCGTGCAGATGAACCAGACCGCCGAACCGGCCGGCACAGCGTCCGCGACATCCGTGCGCCTGACAATAGACTCGGGCAGTTCGCGGTTCGCCAGAACCTCGGGACGATCAACAACGGTAACGGGCCATCCGGCTGTCGCGAGTGAGCAGGCGAGGGGGGTGCCGACCCTGCCGCATCCGCAGACCACGAGACCGGGTGTCGCCGCGGCACCCTGGTGGTACAGACCGTGATCCCGGATGAAATCGTTTATCGCGGGTCCAACCAGGTCTTCACAGTCCAGGCCAGCGGCCAGTCGTCGGCGCACCGTGGTTGACGAGACCCTGGGGAAAACGGGCGCGTCCGGCATGTCGGCGATTCCGCGGTTCACGAAGATGGGTGGCGCCAGCCTGGCGACCCTGTCGAAGTCCTTCCAGCGGTCGGTCTCAAGCGGGATATCCGATCCGGCAACCAGTCTCATCCGCCACTCGGGATTGCGTTCCTGCAGGGCGGTCAGCGTATCCACGGTGAAGGACGGCGCCGGAAGCTCGGACTCGATCAGGCTGATCCGCACCCGCGGGTCGATATCGCCAAACGCCAGCCCGCACATGGCCACACGTTCCGCGAAAGGCGTCATGTCCTTGTCGAAAGCGTGCGAAAAGCACGGAACCACCAGCACCAGGTCGAACTCGCCCGACTGGACCAGCCAGCGAACGACGTGGGAATGGCTAAGGTGGGGCGGGTCGAAGCTGCCACCGAAGAACGCGACGTTCATCGAGCACCCCCCAGACTGGCGGTGTACAGCAGATGTGGCGCGACCGTGGTGGTCCAGTCGTTCAGCCCGGATTCCATTGCAGCAAGGACATCGCGTGGAGGCACGCCCTGCAGAAGCGCGTCGGCGGAATGCCGGTCGCCCAGCAGCAGGTCGAGCGCCGGGATATCCCGGATGAACTCGTAAGCGTCGGTGCGAAGCGCGAACCGATCCGGCCATGTTGTGGCGGCCGTCGCTACGATGGTCATGCCGGTCAGCAGCGAATTGAAGCGTTTCGGGTCCGACACGACCAGATGCACTCCACCGCACGATACGTCCGCGTGTTTGTCGAAGCGCGGCGTGAACCGCACCGGCCTGAACAGGACGCCGGGAAGGTCGGCTGCTGCCAGCAGGTCGGCGAATCGCCACGGATCTGCGATCCACGGAGCGCCCGCGAATAGGAAGGGTGAAGCGGTGCCGCGTCCCTCGGAGAGGTTCGTGCCTTCCAGCAGACACATTCCGGTATAAACCAGCGCGGTCGCGGCGTCCGGGATGTTCGGGGAAGGCGGCACGAAAGGCAGGCCGGTATCGCACCAGGTCATTTGACGATCCAGACCGTCGCAGGCCACCAGTTCCAGATCAAGATCCAGGCCGGCGGTCTGCCGGTAATACGAGGCGATCTCGGCCGCGGTCAGCGCGTGGCGCGACGGCAGGCCGATGTAGCTGACGAACGAACGGATTTCGGGGATGCAGATGTTTCCTTCAACCTGGGAAAGGCCGATCGGGTTCGGACGGTCCAGCACGATGAACCTGACCGAGGTGCCGCCGCAGGCCTCCATCAGCATCGCCATGGTCGCGACGTAGGTGTAGTAACGCGAGCCGACATCCTGCACGTCACAGATCAGCACGTCGATCGACTCGAGCAGCCCCGGCGGCGGACGCAGATGATCCGCCGTGTCCTTGTACAGGCTGACAACAGGGATGTCGGCGGGCTGCAGGCGGAAGTCGTCGACGCGTTCCATGTAGGGGATCTCGCCGAAGATTCCGTGCTCCGGCGCCAGGATGAACTTGACGTCGACGCCGGCCGCCAGAAGCAGGTCGAATGCGTACCGCAGGTTCGAATCGACGGACGCGCCGTGACACATCAGTCCGACCCGCGCGCCGCGTATGGCGTCGAGGCGTTCGGACAGCAGACGGACAAGACCTGTTCTGACCATGGCTGCAACCGTTTCGGACCTGACAAGGTTAATGCGAAACCGAGGGTGTCGGAATAAAAAAAAGCCCGGACGAATCCGGGCTTTTTATTGGCGGGGTGGACGGGACTCGAACCCGCGGCCTCCGGCTTGACAGGCCGGCGTTATAACCGACTTAACTACCACCCCAGATTTTCAAAACGGTCGGGACAGTGGGCGAAACAGGGTTCGAACCTGTGACCCTCGGCGTGTAAAACCGATGCTCTCCCGACTGAGCTATTCGCCCCGGGCAAAAGCAGGGAGAATTTAAGGGCAGAAGCGCTTCCTGTCAACAAATATTTGAACCCCGGCCCTGATTGCCGCGTATCCCTTCGGTATTTTCGTTCCGGGGGAGGGCAAGCCAGAATGACCTGCGAAATCGGCAAGCAGTCATTGCGTTTGCCAGTTTTCAAACAATTAGTTACACTTTATGTAACTTTGTGTTGAGAGATTGGTCTTTCATGCAACCGATTCGCAGGCTGATGCAGGGTTTGGCGCGGCTGGCGACACCTGAACGCTGTCTGTTCACGCCGTCCGACATGCGAGCCCTGGTCCCCGACATCAGCGATCAGTCGTGGCGCGCCTTGTTAAGCAGGGCGCCCCGGGATGGCGGGTTGGTGCGTCTGTGTCGCGGTCTGTATTTGTACGAACCGGCCGAGAGGCCGGATGGACTGTTGCTGTTCAGGGCGGCGGCCAGATTGCGCGCCGGCGATTTCAACTACGTATCGCTGGAGACGGTCCTTTCCGAAGCCGGGGTGATATCCCAGATTCCACAGCAATGGATATCGGTGATGACGTCCGGTCGAGGCGGAACCATTTCCTGCGGTGGACGCGGTACCATCGAGTTCGTTCATACCAGCCGTGAGCCACATCAAATTTCGGAACACCTGATTCACGACCGACGATATGGGATGCTTCGCGCCGATGTGAGTCTTGCGCTTGGTGACATGCGGCGGACACGCCGAAGCCTGGACCTGATTGACTGGAGTGTCGTAAATGAGCCTGCTTGACATCGTTGTGGACCAGGCACTGAAGAATCGGCCTGACCTTACGTCCCTACGGACCGTTGTGGAAAAGGAACTAATCCACCATGACATCCTGCGGATAATGTCTGAAAACGGTTTTCTTGATGGGCTGGTGTTCATGGGTGGAACCTGTCTGCGCCTGTGTCACGGCTCCGTCAGGTGCAGTGAGGACTTGGATTTCGCCGGTGGTGCAGGTTTTGACCGAACGGGAATGCAGGGGTTGTCGAAATCCCTTTCCGACGGACTGACCCGAAAGTACGGTGTTGTCGTGAGCGTCGGTGACCCTGTTCGTGACAGCGGGAACACCGACACATGGCGGATTAAGATTCAGACTCGTCCGGATCGCCCGGACATCCCCGCGCAGAGAATCAATATCGATATCTGTGCGATCCCCGCCCGCGAGCCGACTCCACAAATGCTAATCAACCCATATGGAGTGGACATGGGTACTTCCGGCCTGATTATTAGGGCCGAAAGTCGTCAGGAGATTTTTGTCGATAAGCTGGTGGCCTTCGCGGTTCGCCGTGGTCGCGTCAAACAGCGTGACATCTGGGACATCGGATGGTTGCACCGATGTGGTGTTTCCCCGCGCATGGACCTGCTGAGACTGAAGCTCTCCGATCACGGATGGAACGATGCGGCATTCCTGTCCGCATATGAAGAGCGCTTGTCCGATCTCGGTGTGGGGCGGGCCATCCGTGACTTTCAGTCTGAGATGCGTCGATTTCTGGCGGGTGGTGATGTCGCCGCGCTGGAAGAACCAGGATACTGGATCTGGCTTACCGGACTGCTGTCGGACTACGCTGTCAGGGCCCGTGATGCACTTCGTCAATGATGTCCCGGCTGGACTTAAACTTCGGATATCGACCGCGGCTACATGACCTGTTCGACGCGTTCAACGCCGGGAACCATCTCGCACAGCGTCGCTTCGATTCCGAACTTCAGTGTGTAAACGGCCGACGGGCAGTGCGAACACGCACCGCGCAGCCGCATGTAGACGACCTTTCCATCGGGCGACACATCGACGACCTCGCAATCGCCGCCGTCGCGCTGCAGCGCCGGACGGATGGCGCCGATGACGCGATCGATATTGATCCGGTGTTCTTCCGCGTTCAGAATCGCTTCCTGCTTTTCGTCGAGCTTCGTTTCTTCTGACATCTGGCTCTCCCAGGCAAAGTCGATTCGCAAGATTGTCACAAATCAGGCGGATGTCAATCCACAGGCATTGCGAAGACTGTTCGGAACGACGTCCCTCGGTCATCCCATACCGGGCGGTTTGGGGTAGAATGCGGCCGGCCGGTTTGGCTGCATGGTTGCCGGACCGTTCTGTTTGTCGATTGTTCGGGAGCGAGGTTCATGATGGAAGTGGTCAGTATCGGTAGTCGTCCTTTGACGATTGAAGACGTTGTGGCGGTGGCCAGGGATGGGGCGACAGTCGAGTTGTCCAGCCAGGGCGCCGAGAGGATTCGAAGGGGCAGGGCCGTTGTGGAGGGGCGCCTGGGCGATGGAAAGGCGCACTATGGAATCAATACCGGGTTCGGCGCGCTGGCCGAGGTGTCGATCGGACCGGACGACCTCTCGAAGCTGCAGGTGAACCTGATTCGTTCGCACGCCAGCGGAGTGGGCGACCCGATGCCCACGGACGCGGTCAGGGCGGCGATGTGTCTGCGTGTGGCGGTCCTTTCGACGGGAAATGCCGGAATCAGGGTCGAACCAACCGTTCTTCTGGCCGAGATGCTGAATCGCGCGGTGCATCCGGTGGTGCCCAGTCGCGGTTCCGTTGGCGCGTCGGGCGATCTGGCGCCCTTGGCGCACATCGCGCTGGCGATGATCGGCGAGGGCGATTGCGAGTACAAGGGCGTGGTCATGCCGTCGGCGCGCGCGCTGGATGCGGCCGGGTTGCGCCCCGTCGAACTGCAGGCAAAGGAAGGGCTGGCGCTTGTCAACGGCACGCAGGTCCTGACCGCGGTCGGGCTGCTGGCACTGTATGACGCGCTGCATCTGCTGAAGACGGCCGAGACCGCCGGCGCGATGTCGCTCGAGGCGCTGCTGGGGTCGCCGGACGCTTTTGACGCCCGTGTCGTCGGCGCGCGGCCACATCCAGGGCAGATCGAGTCGGGCAGGGTGTTGCGCGCGTTGCTGGCGGGCAGTGCGTTGCGCAAGACGCACGTCGACTGCGGGCGGGTTCAGGACCCGTACTCGTTCAGGTGCATGCCGCAGGTGCACGGCGCGGTCAGGGACTCGCTGGAACACGTCAAGCGCGTGGTCGAGATCGAGATCAACAGCGCAACCGACAATCCGCTGGTGTTCGAGGACGGCGATATCGTGTCGGGCGGCAATTTTCACGGCGAACCGGTGGCGATCGCGCTGGACCTGCTGGCGATCGCGGTGGCCGAACTCGGGTCGATATCGGACCGGCGTGTCGAGCATCTTCTGAACCCCAAGCTGTCCTACGGGTTGCCGGCGTTCCTGGCCCCGGACTCGGGACTGTGCTCGGGTTTGATGATTGCCCAGGTCGCGGCGGCGTCACTGGTCAGCGAGAACAAGATCCTGGCGCATCCCGCCTCGGTGGACTCGATCCCGACGTCCGCGAACCGTGAGGACCACGTCAGCATGGGCATGACGGCGGCCTTGAAGGCGGCGTCGGTGGTCAGGAACACTCGCGACGTGCTGGCGGTCGAATTGCTGGCCGCGTCGGCCGCGTTGGATATCAGGACGGCGATCGCCCCGGCGTCCGTGCCGGTGATGACCGGTCTGGCCGTCATCAGGAAGGTCGTCGAGCCGTTGGATCGCGATCGTCCCCCGGCCCCCGATATCGCGGCCATCTCCAAGCTGTGCGTCCCCGGTGGCGGCCTGGTCGAGGCCGTC
>JAGOFO010000087.1 GCA_017997155.1 Myxococcota bacterium | reverse complement strand
GCTGTCCGTCAAAGTCGTTGTCGAACGTATCGCCGCAGCAGTCCTCACCACCGTTGACGTAGCACGCGTCGCCGCAGACCCACTGTCCCAGATCCAGGAAAGTGTCCACCGGGAACGAGAACCATTCGACAGCCGGGTCGAACGCATCGTCTGAGACGCGATCGCCTGAGGCCAGGCCGCATGTGCGTCGAAGGGTCTTGTTTACCGTGGTGATTGGGTCGACGCCCCATGCGGTTCCGGGGTCGAATCCAACCTGGCCGAATACGTCCTGGACCACGTCCTCGCAGTTCAAGACCAGCGTGTCATCGCCGTTGTAAGCCAGAAGCGTCGAGAGGTTGTCACAGTAAGGAGCAAGAACCGCGTCGGAGCCGTCGTCGCAGACCACGAACGAGTCACCGTCTGCGATGTACCCGCTGGTGCCAAGCGCGAACGCGTAGTTGGATGCCGATGCGCCGTTCGCGTACCCGCGAAGCGTGCACATGCTCAGCATGACCGGCCGGCCGGACAGGTTCGTGATCTCGAGCGCCTTGTTCTCGACAGTGCCTTCGACATACTCGGTGATCATTACGTTCGCGGGAAGAGCGACCGTCATCTTACCGGACTGGCCGACCTGGTCCAAACCGTTGGCAGAGCCGTCCTGATCGCAGTAGGTCCAGGACTTGCCGTCGTCCGCGCTGGTCCTGACCAGGAACTCGTAGGAGCCCGGCGTGACATCGGGGACGTACATGTTGTACACCCAGGTGTCCGCGCTCGGATTCGGCGAGTTATTGCCGCCCGCGGAAGGAAGTCCGTCGAACCACAACCAGGTGACCGGATCGGAACCTGCCGCGCCCCAGGCGAACTGAACACTGAGCCCGGTCGGATCGTCGTTGTCGACGGTCAGATCGGTGATCCCGGCCTTCTGGACCCAGCCGAAGACCTGGAAATACGGTCCCGGCGCGGAGATGATCGGTTCTGTCGGTCGCATCTGGCACCAGTCGACAGGCACATGGCAGATCGGGTTCACGAAGCAGTCGAGATCATCGCAGTCGGTCATCCCGTCGATGTCGTTGTCCTGCCCGTCGGCGCAGTTGCTGCCCTCGCTGCAGTTCGTTGCGCTGAAGCAGTCGGTATCGAGACAGTCGACGTTGTCGTCTCCGTCGTTGTCAATGTCGTCGCCACAGAGCAGTTCCGTGCCCGGCTCGACGGTAAGCGAGCCCGTGGTGGCAGCGCTGTATCCATCAAGCGATCCATCCGGTTCCGCATCTGCGTAAAGCCAGTGGCCGCCGTCATCCGCGGTGAAGCGGAACGCGAAGTCCCAGGTTCCTACCGGCACGCCACTGAAAGCAGCCGTGTACTGGTCGTCGGAGACATCCTTGTCCTGGAAGTACGTCGCCTCGGTCCAGGTCCAGCCGGCACCGGTCGGATCCGAACCGTCGGGACCCCAGCCCGCCTGCGCCCTGATGCCCGCGCCCTGTCCCACGGAAGTCGTCACGCCGGTCAGGAATCCCTGGGCGTAGACGTTCGGGGACACGGTGCCATACTCATAGGTGAGCGTAAGAGGCGTGTTCAGCATCGCGAGTTCAACCAGCAGGGGCTGGCACTCGAGTGTATCGACGCAGTCCGGATCCATGCAGTCGGAAAGGCCGTCGATGTCGTTATCGATATCGTCCTCGCAGCAGAGTTCCATGCCGCCATCGGCGCACGTGTCGCCGCACTGCACCGAACCAAGCCCCGCGTAGATATCGAGAGGGAAGGCCAGCCACTGCGCAGCCACGTTGAACGGATCGTCGGCGCTGATGTCGCCGAATGCCACCATGCAGTTTCTACGCAGAGTCATCTGATAGGTGGAAACGTTGGCGGTGTTCCAGCCGGTGGCGCCGGGATCCACGCCGCGCTGACCGATCACGTCCTGCGGTTTGTCCTCGCACGTCAGTGCCACCGTATCGTTTCCGTCGAACTGAAGCAGGGATCTGACTTCGTCGCACCACTGGTACAGTTCGGGAGTGACGCCGTCGCGGCAGACCACATAAACATCACCATCGGCCAGCATCACGTCTTCGAGTCTGAATGACATCGACGGGGTCGCGGCACCGTTCGAGAATATGGCGATCATGCAGAGGTTCAAATCGATCGCGCGACCGCTGTTGTTGAAGATCTCAACGGCCTTGTTATTGCCGGTGCCGTCCACGTATTCCGAGAAGAAGGCTATCGGAGGCGTCACCAACTCGGCCTTGCCTGCCTGATCGACAGTGTAGCCGTCCTCGGTGCCGTTCAGATCGCACAGCTTCCACGAGTAGCCTCCGTCGGCTGACGCACGGAAGGCCATGTCATAGAAACCGACCGGCAAGTCAGGAATCACGAAATTGCGGCGATAGGTGTCCGCCGCCGCGTCCGGGGAAGTGTTCTCGAAGTTGGGCTCCGCTGGATTCCACAGCCAGTTTTCGTCGGGAATCGTGTTGGCGGGACCGTAGCCGAATTCGACGATGACGCCGGCAGGATTATCGTTTTCCGCCGTGACATCGGTCTTTCCGGCCACACGGACCCATGCGAAGGACATCCCGGACATCCCCACCGATCCACGGACGGTCGCGGGCTCGACGTACTGGCACCAGTCCACCGGAATGAAGCACGCCTCGGTCTTTTTGCAACTGACGTCGTTGCAGTCAGCGGATCCGTCCAGGTCGTTGTCGATCGTGTCGGTGCAGCAGATTTCAGCCTCGTCATAGTAGCAATCGCCGTTGCAGAGCCGCACGCCGAGACCGAGCCATGTGTCACGGGAGAATCCAATCCATTGTGTTTGATCAAAGGCGGCGGGTGCAGCGCCGGTTCCGGAAGTCAAAGCGCATTTCCTGCGAAGGGTACGGTCGAGAGTTGCGGTCTCGCCTTCCCCCCAGGCCGTGCCCGGGTCGACCCCGATCACACCGAACACGTCCTGAACGACACCGTTGCACACAATTTCGTAGGCATCGTCACCGTTGTGGTTGATGTTGGCTGAAAGAACATCGCAGTTCCCCTGAACAGCCGCCGCGATCTGGTTGTTACACAGTGTGAAAACCCCGCCGGGCGCCAGATCGACCGGGCCGAGCTGTTCGGTCTTTGATGGTGACAAAGCGCCGTTGGTGTAAAGGTTGACCACGCAGTCGCCCAGATTCGCCGGGTACTCGCTTGCGTTGAAAATTTCCAGGGCCTTGTAGTAGCTGCTGCCCTCCATGTACTCGGAGAACATGAGGTTGTACGGCGCCTTGATCGTCATCTTGCCGGCCTGGCTGTAATCGTAGCCGTTCATCGTGCCGTCAAGGTCGCAGTACGACCATGTCGAACCCTGGTCGCCGCTGACCCGCACCATGTAGTCGCGTTCCAGCGACATGTCCATCAACTCCGGAACCGTAACCGTACCGGTCCAGAAGTCCGCTTCCGGATCGTCTGTGCGGGCATCGGCGACGGCATCGAGCCACGCGATGGCCGGCAGATCGTTCATCACGGTGTCCTTCGGGGCAACGCCATACTGGACACGAAGATAGGGATGACCGTCGAAGCCGGTTGTCCTGTCGGTGACGCCGGCCTTTCTGACCATGGCCAGCAGTTCGAACGTCTCGCCCTGGGCACCAGTGAACGTCGCCGGTTCCACCAGCGCGCATTCGAACATCTCAACCGGACAGGCTCCGACGCAGTCCGGATCGAGGCAGTCGAACTGTTCGTCGCCGTCGTTGTCCAGCGAGTCGTTGCAGCAGCCTTCCGCCGTCGCCACGCAGGCGCCAGCCTGGCACGTGGAAGCGGTGGTGCACGGGTCGAGATCGTCGCAGTCCAGATCGATCGCGTTGGTTACGACGCAGCCAAGCGAGGACTCGCATTCCTCGAAGGTGCAGACGTTTCCGTCATCACAGTTGAGTTCCGTGCCCGGGGTGCATGTACCCTGGCTGCAGTAGTCGTTTTCGGTGCATGCGTCCGAGTCGCTGCATGACTCTTCGTTGTTCACGTAAACGCAGCCCTGCAACGGGTCGCAGTACTCGTCCGTGCAGACCTCGTTGTCGTTGCAGGCCGAGTCGTCGACGGTGCCGCCGCAGACGCCTGCCAGGCAGGTGTCGCCGGTCGTGCAAGGGATGCCGTCGTCGCAACCTTCACCCTCGTGCAACGGGATGTCGACACAGTTGCCGGTGGTCGGCTCGCACCCCACCGTCCTGCAGAACAGGCCCAGAGTATCCTCGCAGACCGGAATCGAGTCCGCAGGGATCTCGCACGCCGGTGTGGTCAGCGTCAGGTTGCACTTGAAGCTGCCGTTGCAGAGGTCTTCGTCGTTGTACCTGTCGCAGTCGGAGTCGGCCGAGCAGAGGCATGTGTTGCTGCCGCCGCCGCAGACCTGGCTGGTACAGGTTTCGCCGCTGGTGCACTGGTTATTGTCGTCGCAAGTCGTGCCGTCCTCGACGAAAACACGCTGGCAAGTGCAGCCATTACAGGTGGCCGCTTCACACGCGCCGAGATCCGTGAAGACTTCCTGGCAGTCGTCGTCTTCGACACACTCGCACGTGTCCGGGACGTCCTCGATGTCGGTTCTGACGTCTACGTTTCCGTCGTCCGTCGTCTCGATGTCATCGATCGTTTCGGCATCGGATATCGTGTCGATATCGACCGGAAGGTCGGGGTGGATCGCATCCACGTCGCCCTCGGGCAAGTCCTGTATGACATCAAGGACATCGGCGGGTATATCGCCTTCAACGTCGCCGGGCAGGTCGCTTCCCCCTCCGCCCTCGCAGGAAATGGCAAGCAGCATTGCCGACATCAGAAACAACGGTTTGAATTTCATCATGAAGTCCCCCTGGAGATTGAACCTAGAGAATACCGAAGGATTTTAACCCGTTCGCGTTTCCCGAACAATCCAAATGTGGCCATGAGCGTCGATAGGACTGCTTGATTCCGGTCAGCGCCTGCCCTGGAGTGCCCGTTCGGCGACCCTGGCCACCGAAGCGTCCCCGTCCTGAACTGCGATCCTGGCCAGTTCAGTTCGTATCACCGGGATGTCCCGCATTTCGCGCATATACCTTACCGCGAACATCCTGACCGATGACGCGGTGTCGGTGCAGAGCACTCTCAGAACGCCGATCTTCACGGATTCGTCGTACAGATCCATGGCGGCGCGCGCCTCGGCTGGCTTGTCTTCCGCGAGCAGTTGCCTGACCTCGGTCAGTTCCGGTCCAGAGTACCTGATGTGAGCCTGTGCGATTCGATCGAGACTTGCCTCGTGCCACCAGTAGACGCCGTATCCCAGAAGGCCGCAGACGGCGAAAAAGATCAGGAGTGCAATCTTGTGACGTCGGTTCATGGATCATCCCGGTTTCGCTCGACGCCCCCGGCGCCGCCGCCCCATATTATCTCAGCGTCGTTCGTTCGTCGGGAAAAAAGTGACTGGATATGGCGATAACTTTGTCAGATTCCAGATGTGCGTCCAAAATCGATGGTGGAGCCATGTTCGGCAGGGGCGATGCGATTGCCACGGATATTCAAGGTTCTGGTCCTGCTTCTGGTGCCGGTAAGTGCCGGTTTCGGGGCTGGCGCGATGGCCGCCGACGCGGAAAAACGGGTGGACGACCCGGAAACCCGCGACTGGAAGAGTCCGTACGCCGAGATACAGATCTCGGGAGTAGCGGGCGAAATCCACCGCGACTGGTCCGCAGGCTTCGAATTCATACTGGCTGGCGGCTCCCACGGCTTTCATTCGGTCTTTGTCGCGCCCGTCAGGTGGGATCCAGATGGAATCCGCGCCCGCGACTGGGACGAGGTGAACGATTTCGGTCGACTTGTGGGGCGGCTGGCATACTGCAACGAGAGCGGCGATATCGACGTCGAGCTTAGATCCATCAGGGGATACACCCTGGGTGCGGGCAATCTCGTCTCGATGTACAACTCGACCGTGGATCAGGACCATTGGCGCACAGGCCTTACCGCGCGTCTTCACTGGCCTGTCGCCGGGGCCGACCTGTTCGTGGATTCGTTTCTGGGACCTTCGTTGCTCGGTGCCCGCGCCTATCTTCGACCTCTGTGGTTCGTGGACAATTCGGGCAACCTGGGCCGGCTTGAGATTGGCGCATCCTTCGCGGTCGATATCTTCGCTCCCGAAACCATGGGAAGCGGCACGCCGGAACGTCCAGGCCAGGTCCTGCCCGACAGGCACGGGCTCGCCGTTTCCGGAACCGATACTGTCGCTGCATGGTCGGTCGACCTGCGGTGGCCTGTCGTCTTTGGTGATGCCGCCGGCCTGGTTCCCTGGGTCGCATGGTCAAGGATCGGCACCGCCGACGCCTTCAACATGGGTGTTGATCTCAGCGTCAGGCTTGCCCCCCGCTGGAGTCTGGCCCTCTCGGGCGGGTACGATTACATGGAGTCCGGTTTCGCGTCGGGTTACTTCGACGGTCTCTACATGGTCGACAGGTACGATTTCGGGGTGTTGCGCGACGCCTTTCCCGGTGCGTTTTCGAAACAGGCACTACTGGAATCAACCGGTGTGACACGTCACGGTGGTTCTGTCGGCCTGGGCGTCTTTTTCGATCCCTGGATGTCGCTGTGGTTCAGGGCCGACATCGATGAAAACGGGCTGTTCTCACGTTTTCGCGCCGGGGCATCGGTCTCGGTGAAGGAACGTCTGGTGCTTTCCGGCAATATGATTGCTCGAGGTTTCGGGCCGGCGAACGACAGCCTCGTCGCGGACCGCGTCGGCGGTTCCGTCGCCGCGGACATAACCGTCTGGAACTTCATCGGTGTCTTCTTTTCATACACGCGGGATTTGTATGTATCAATGTCCGGAGTCGATACAGGCAGATACGTCGGCGGCGACACCGGCCTGGCCGGAGTAAGGATGACTTTCGGGTTGATACCGTCGGACCGCGGGATCAGGTGAGTGACTTATCGACGGCGCCGATCATGAATCGGGGCCATCCTTCCACTCCCAGATCTGCCTGTCCCCGAGGGTGGCGACGGGAACCAGGCCGGGAATTGACGGCATGGATCCGAGACGCCGTTCCGCAGGCCCGTAAAGAATCCAGCGAATGCGCGCGGTGTTAAGAAAGCCCGCAAGGCGCTCCCTGGGCACGCCTTCCGAAAAGAACCACCGCACCAATTCGGCCTTTTCCATATACCTGGTTGAAAGGAACCACTGTCCAACGAAGACCGTCTTACCCGCTTTCCATGGAACCAGCATCCCTTCAAACGGGTCGCACAGAACGCCTCCGTCCGGCAGTTCTGCCAGGACCTCGAGCTGTTCGATGTGACCGTTCGACGTAGTCGCCGCCGCCCGGGCCTCGGGAGTGTTCACGTCGAGTATCAGGCCAGACAGGGAGTTTTGCGAAACGATCAGGATGGCGACCGCGACCACCAGCCGGTAAAGCGTCTTCGACCTCCCGGCCTCGGTTATTCGATCGGCCAGAGCCAGTAAAGCAGCGGCTTCCAACAGTGCCAGCGGGATTGCGAAGGCAACCTGGAACTTGGCGCCGGTGACGAGCGGGTTGGCGGTCATCAGACAACCCGCGGCCAGCCAGAGTAGAAGCCATCTCAGCCCGGACAGGCCTTCCCGGTATCGCTTGAAAAACAGGGCCAGTGGAAGGAAGAGCCAGGGTCCGTAGACCAGGGGCCACAGATAGACCGGGTAACTCAGTTTCCATAATGCGGTCTGGGCGTTGGAACCCGCGACAACCGGATCCTGCTGCGACCATTGAAGGAAGATTCCGACCAGCGCCGGACCGATCGCCGCCGGCAGGTTATCGACGATCGAGCGCCATAATCCCGTTCCGCGCCCCGGCAGCAGGATCGAGCCTGTGACGATCAGTCCCCATACAAGCGCCGTATAGGGATGTATGAACCAGAGCACTGCGAAAACGAGTCCTCTGAGCAGTGCCCGGACAAGCGGCCGTCCCGGCCCACGAATCTCGATCAGGATGGCAGCGGTCACGATGGTCAGAGGGATCGCCCACACCAGATTCGTTGCGGCCCAGAATATGCTGAAATTCCAGGGATTGTGGAGGATGTTCGACCATGGCGCGCCGGTGGCTGCGAACCATTCTCCAGCCAGCGGCCGCAGAATCCAGTCCAGTCCACCTGAAAACAGTACGAACGTATGAGCCGCGAGCGCCTTGCGTCCGTCGCCTGAAACGGCAAGGCAGAGTCGGAACAGAAGCACGCAGAAGACTGCCAGAACGAGGATTCGCAGCGAGTGCCAGACAACGTGGGAAGGCAGACCGACGATGCGTTCCACTGCCCCCGCGGCCGCAAGGCCGAGCATCAGGGATCGACCGTCCTGCGGAGCCGTCGTGAACATGTTGTCGGTCAGAAGTGACCCATCCCTTACCGTCTGGGACGCGTACATCATGTAGGCGTAGTGATCGGTCGGAATGTGTGGAAAACCAAGATGCGTGCGATCCGGGCCGTTTTCGCGCAGCAGCGGCCCAACGCAAAGCCAGGTCTGACAGAGCAGAAAAATGACTGACACCAGCGCGGCCGCATTCCTGTAACGTCGGCCAGAGTCCAAGTCATGAACCTCAGGTGGTGGGATTCAACGGTTCGTTGACCATGTTGATCAGTTCGTCGTGCAGGGCTTCGTCCTCGACCACGTCATCGATCAACTTGCAAAGGGCGCGCTTCCACGACTCGTGGCGAACGCCGAAGTTCTTCGTCTTGAGCAGATCGATGCCCTCCCTGATATGGAACAGCGCGAGCTCCTCGTCCTCGGTCGATTCCCAGACCGCCCTCGCCATGATGAACTGGTTTGGCGGGTAATTGGGGTAGATGGTGACTGCCTGCTCGACCAGAGTCAGTCCGCGTTCCTCGTCCCCGATACCGATCGGCCACGCCGGCGCCCTGACGAGAAGGTAACCCAGAGTCCGCAGGGGACCGCCCTCGTCCACGTCGGGGTCCATCGAAAGCGCCCGCTCGATATGGCGATGCAGCTTGCCCAGATTCTTGACCGCGGCCGCGATGTTGTCGTTCACGGCCAGGCCGAGGTTCGTGGCGTAGTAGTATGACGAGGCCGGATCGATGTATGCGCCGGTGGCCATCGCGTGTTCCGCCCATTTGACCCCTTCCCAGGCGAGCGCGTGACGCCGCTTGACGCCTTCCTCGGTGTCGGGACACGCCTCGGCCAGGATTGCGCAGATCTTGGA
>JAGOFO010000086.1:3819-9145 GCA_017997155.1 Myxococcota bacterium | reverse complement strand
GACAAGGGGGCACGGGAAGGCTGGCGTTGGGTTCAATCATCGTCGGGTTCGAAGGCGTGTTCCTTGTCAAATCCGGGATCCGGAGACTGGGCCGGAGCCGTTGCCTGTCTGGCGATGTCGGACAGCAACAGTTCGATTTTGGCCTGAGTGTCGGGGGCATCGTCGTAATGGAACACCAGTTGCGGAGTCTTGAACAGGTTAACTTCCTCGGCCAGCCTGGAGCGCAGAAAACCGGATGCCTTCCGCAGCGCGGCCAGGAGGGTCTTTCTGGCCTCCGGCGTATCTTCCAGACACCTGACGTTCACGCGTGCCAGCGAGAAATCGGCCGAAACCTTGACGTAGGTCACGGTCGCTCCCCTTGCCACCGGGTCCCTGACCTCAAGCAGCAGGATCTTTGACAGAGCCTCGCGAATCACGCTGTTGGCACGATCCGTTCTCTTGAATGACTGCATCGGGCACCTTCAGTGAAAAACAATCCTGACGCCATCGGCGCCGGCTGTATCAGACATGGATCATCTCGACCGAATAGTCGTCCACCTCGGCAAGGCACGAATCCTCGATGAATTTGACCGCCTTGTCGATGACCGCGTTGACGACGCAGTGGTCGTTTCCAACCGCCACCAGTCCGATTACCGCGGACTCCGGGCTGTCCAGGTCGTCCACCTCGGCAATCGCGATGTTGAATTGCGCCCTGGTTCGGGCGATCACCTTCTTGACCACGCTGCGCTTGGTATCCGCCCAGTCGGACTCCGGGACGGCGAGCGTTATCCTGCAGACGCCGATGACCATCGATCCCCCGGGACGTCACGCGTTGGGAGAGCTGATCGTCTCGTGGACTTCCTCGAATTCGTAGAACTCGAGAATGTCGCCGTCGGTGATCCCCTCGAACCCGTCAACGCCGATACCGCACTCCAGCCCGGCCTTGACCTCGCGCGCGTCATCCTTGAACCGCTTGAGACTGAACAGCTTGCCTTCGTACAGCTTCTTGCCCTCGCGCATCACATGCACGGTGCAGTTGCGATTCACTATTCCTTCAAAGACATAGGAACCGGCAATCTTGCCGACCTTGGACACCGAGAACACCTGCCGCACTTCGGCCTTGCCAATCAGCTTCTCGACCAGCTTCGGGGCCAGCAGACCTTCCATGGCCTTCTTCAGGTCGTCGATCACGTCGTAGATGACCGAGTACTTCTTGATGTCGACCTTTTCCTGGTCGGCCAGAGCCCTGGCCTTCGGGTCCACGGCCACGTTGAAGCCGACGATAACGGCGTTCGACGCTATCGCGAGGTTCACGTCCGACTCGGCTACGTTGCCGACCGCCTGGTGAATCACCTTCAACGTGATCTTCGGGTGCTTCAGTTTCAGAACCGAATCAACCAGAGGCGCCAGCGTTCCCTGGACGTCCGCCTTCACGATGACCTTCAGTTCCTGGACGTCGCCCGCCTGAACCATCGAGAAGAGGTCCTCGAGGGACACGCGCGACGCGCCGGAGGCGGCCATGGCCTTGCGGTTCTGCTCCATCTGGTGTTCGGCGATCTCGCGGGCCTTTCGCTCGTCGCAGACGACAGCGAACAACTCGCCGGCGTCCGGAACGGTATCAAGTCCGGCCACGCGCACAGGTGTCGAAGGACCGGCCTCGGTAATCGTGCGGCCCTTGTCATCGGTCATCATCCTGACACGACCGCTGGCCATGCCCGAGATGATCGCGTCACCGGTTCGCAGGGTACCGGACTGCACCAGCACCGTCGCGACAGGCCCGATGTTGCGATCCAGCGCCGACTCAAGCACCACGCCGCGCGCCGGCTTGTTCGGATTCGCCTTAAGCTCCATGACCTCGGACTGAAGCAGGATCATCTCTTTAAGGCGATCGATCCCGATATTCTTCTTGGCCGATATCTCGCAGATGATCGTGTCGCCGCCCCATTCCTCGGAAATCAGGCCTTCCTGGGCCAGGCTCTGCTTGGTGCGATCAAGATTCGCGTCAGGCTTGTCGATCTTGTTGATGGCGACAATTATCGGCGCGCCGGAATCACGGGCGTGCGCAATCGCCTCTTTGGTCTGCGCCATCACGCCGTCGTCCGCCGCGACCATCAGAATAACGATGTCCGTGGCCGAGGCGCCGCGCGCGCGCATCGCAGTAAACGCCTCGTGACCGGGTGTGTCGAGGAAGACGATGTCTCCGCCCTCGGTCCTGACCTTGTAGGCGCCGATATGCTGCGTGATGCCACCGGCCTCGTGCGAGGCCACGTCGGCATTACGAATCTGGTCAAGCAACGTGGTCTTGCCGTGATCGACGTGGCCCATGACCGTGATAACCGGCGGACGGGGAACGAGGTCTTCCTGGCTGTCCTCGGTTTCCGCGAGCTGGGCGCAGATGTCGAACCCGGTCTTCTCGATTGTGAAACCGAAATCGGTCGCCAGCAGCGCGGCCGTGTCGAAATCAAGCGCCTGATTCAGGCCGGCCATAACGTTCAACGCGACCAGCTTGCGGATGAGTTCGGTTCCCTTGACGCTCATGCGCCTTGCAAGGTCGGCGACCGTAATCTCGTCGCTCTCCATCCTGATGTTGCGCTTCTGCGCGCTCGGCATTGTCAACAATGTCTTGCCCGGCCTTCCACGCCTGGGCGCCGGCTTCTGCTGCCGACGACGCGGCTGCGGCTTCTGGTCGAAGTGCTCCGGCTCTTCCTCGGCGCCCGCGAACTCATGAAGGGAGATGACGCCGCGACGGCGGTCGAACACCAGCTTGCGGCTGGCCTTCTTGCGTTCCTCCGATTCCTTGTCGACCTGCTGGCTGGCCTTCGGCTCGTCGGTCTTCAGAGGCTTCTGCTTTCCACGCCTCTGAGCTTCTTCGCGCTCGTGACGATCCTTCGTTTCCTGGGCGGTCTCCGGCCTGGCCGGCGTTGCCGGGGCAGCCGCGGCAGGAGCCGGGGAGGCCTGCTCAACCGCGGACGTGGAGGTCTGTGCGACCACTTCCGCCGTTTTGTCGACGGCGGGTTGCTCTACCGGCACAACCGGGGCCGCAGGTTCCACTGCCTGGACCTGAACCGAATCCTGAACCGGCGGCTGAGCCGCGGCGTCCGGCTCAATTGTCGCTGCGGGGGCCTCGGGCTGGGCTGCGACCTCGGTCGCCTCGGGAGTCTGGGCGGCTTCCGGCGGCACGGCGGTCTTGGCCGCTTCCACCTGCTGCTCTTCACCCTCACCCGTTCCCGGCGCGGATGTCGAACCAGCCCTGCGCCTGACGATGCGCCCGCCGGCGATCTTCTTGACCTGAACCTCGCCTTCACGCGGCACCGCAAAGGATTTGCGAACCTTATCTTCCTGCTCGCGGGTGAGCGGCGCGAGATGGTCCTTTATGACCTCGCCGGAATCCTGAAGTCGCTTGATGACTTCCTTGGATTCGACGCCCAGTTCCTTCGCGACCTCGTAGACGCGCTTTCCCATATGGAAACCTCACTTTATGGCCACCGTCGGAGCATGAAGGTTCGACTTGCGTTCCTTCACCGGGGAGGCCTCTGGAGCGCGGGCACAAGTCCCGCGCGGAACGGCACAAAAATACCGGGTACCGGTTCCCGCCGATTAAACGGGATCGCCGGAATCGACGGCTTCCGGAACCGCGGACGGTGCGGCGGCCTGCGCGGCATCGGGCGCTTCCGCTCCACCTTCCGGCCCGGCGACTTCCGTCTGGGCAGGCTTTTCCTGGCCTGCCGCCGACTCTTCCTTCAGCTTCTGCTTCAGTTCGAACGCGATCTGCTGGATGGCCTCTGCCTTTTCCCTGCCGATGCCCGGAATCGAGGCGAGCTCGGACTCATCGGCGTTGAGCAGGTTCTCGGGTGAATGGTAACCCAGCTTGAACAGATATTCCGCTGTCGACTCGTCAATGCCGTCAAGCTTGACCAGTTCGACCTTGAGTCTTTCCTTCATTTCCTGGACACGCGACTCACCGTGGATCTCGATGTTCCAGTCAAGCAGCTTGCTTGCCAGCTTGACGTTCTGACCGCGACGGCCGATTGCCAGCGAGAGCTGATCGTCTGCGACGATCAGTTCGACCTGATGGTTGTTTTCGTCGATCAGCACACGCTGCACCACCGCCGGAGCAATGGCCGCGCAAACGTAACGCGCCAGGTCCACCGACCAGGGAATGATGTCGATCTTCTCGCCGCGAAGTTCCTGCACCACGGCCTGGACGCGCGATCCCTTCATGCCGACGCATGCGCCGACCGGATCGACATCCGAGTCCGAGGAAGCGACAGCGACCTTCGTTCTTTCGCCCGCCTCGCGCGCCACCGCCATAATCTTCACGATCCCCTCATAAATCTCGGGGACTTCCTTTTCGAACAGCTTGGAGACGAAGCGCGGATCGGTGCGGGACAGGATGATCTGATGTCCGCGCTGCTCCATCGTGACATCCTTGACGAATGCCTGTACGCGATCGCCTGCCCTGTACGACTCACGGGGGCACTGCTCGCGAAGCGGAAGGATCGCCTCGGCCTTGCCGAGATCGACAATCACGTTGCCCTTCTCGAACCTGCGAGCGACGCCGGTCACCAGGTCGAACAGGCGATCCTTGTATTCATCGTAGACCTGAGACCTCTCGGCCTCCTGGATGTTCTTCAGAACCACGTGCTTCGCGGTCTGGGCGGCGATGCGGCCGAAGGCGTTGCGGTATGTCTGAATCTTCAGAATATCGCCATGCTTCATATCCTCTTCGCGAGCCTTGTCCTTGTCGGCTTCAAGATAGAAGATCTGGAAGCCCAGTTCGTCGCCGGGCTGAGCCTCGGGATCGACCAGTTCGGCATCCTCGACCGAGATCTCTGTCATCGGATCGGTGATCTCATCTACGACGGTCATGTACTGGAACAGTTCGACCTGCCCCACCTCGTCATTGAAAGCCGCTTCGAGAGTGCGTTTTTCACCGAAGACCTTCTTGGCCGCCTTCAGGATCGCTTCCTCGAGCGCGCTGATGAACACCGTTCGGGGAATCCCCTTCTCACGGCTGACGAGATCAATAATTTCGGACCAGTTATTCTCGGTCGACATCGTTTCCTCCGCACTGACCTTCTTCATCTGCCTGGATTACCGCAGGCACAAAGCGCCAAACAAGACGCGCCCGACTGTCCCCCGCGACCGCACACAAACCCACAACAGATGTTGATTAATTAAGGTAAGGTGGCAGCCGGCGAAAGGCCAGACCGTCAGGAACGACGTATAAGTACTGCAGTTACATAAAAAATGCAAGGATTTTCGGGAACACCGTCGCCCTTGCCTGCGGGAGCCGTTCGACAATTCTTGTTGTAGGGGCGAATGTCAATTCGCCCTTGCCTGCGGG
>JAGOFO010000086.1:0-3719 GCA_017997155.1 Myxococcota bacterium | reverse complement strand
TCGCCCTTGCCTGCGGGAGCCGTTCGACAATTCTTGTTGTAGGGGCGAATGTCAATTCGCCCTTGCCTGCGGGGTCTACTTCTGCACCAGCTTCAGCGGCACGCCGTCAAACTCGTACCTGGCGCGCAGTTCACGTTGCAGGTATCTGATGTAACTGACATCAAGCCGACCGCCACCGCTGCAGAACAGCAGCATGGTCGGCGGATCCACCTGAACCTGCGTGATGAACTTGATCTTGATCGACTTAGATCCATGCTGGGCCGGGGGATGGCGCTCGATGACCTCGGCGAAAAACCTGTTCAGTTCCGAGGTTCCGACTCGAGAGAACATGTTCCGGTATACCTGGTCGACCGCTGGCAGCAGCTTGTTGACGTTCCGCCCCGTCAGGGCCGAAGTGAAAACGACGGGAGCGAACGACGCGAACGCCATCTCGTCCTGCAGCATCAGTTTGAAGTCGCCCGCCGAGTTTCCACCGGTCTTCAGGTCCCACTTGTTCGCCACGATCACCAGCCCGCGACCACGATCGATGACCAGGGACGCCAGTTTCTTGTCCTGATCGGTGAGTCCTTCGGCCGAGTCCAGCAGCAACACGACGACGTTGCTGTCCTCGATGGCGCGAATCGTCCTGGCGACGCTCATGCGCTCGACACCGCGCTCAACCGCCCTTCGACGCCTGATTCCCGCGGTGTCCACCAGGACATAATCACGACCATTCGCCGAAAACTCCGTGTCGATTGCATCCCGGGTCGTGCCGGGCACGTCGCTGGTCAAAAAGCGCTCCCGGCCGATCAACGCGTTTGCCAGCGTCGACTTGCCGACGTTCGGACGCCCGAGCAGCGTCAGCCTGCACGGTGCGGTGCCGTCCTTTTCGCCCGCATCCGGTTCTTCGGACGGGACAGAAGGCATTTCGATGTTTTCGATAAGTCCGTCGAGGAGTTCGGCGACGCCCGACCCTCCCTCGGCGGTCATGGGATACATATGCTCGGCACCCAGGGTGAAGAAGTCGGCCACCAAAGGGTCGGAGGTCGGTGTGTCGATCTTGTTGACCGCCACGAAGACCGGCGAGCCCGAGCGCCTGATCTGCTCCCATATGGTCTGGTCGATCGGCAGCAGGCCCTGCCGTCCGTCGACAACGAACACGAGCACGTCGGCCTCGGAGATCGCCATCTCGACCTGCTCGGCCATAAGCGTGAGCATGCCGTCGTCCGAACCGGGCTCGAATCCACCGGTGTCCTCGACGATGAATTCCTTTCCGCAGTGTTCCGCTTCACCGTACTGACGATCCCGGGTAACCCCCGGGAAGTCGTCCACGATGGCGGCTCGACGGCCTAGAATCCTGTTAAAAAGTGTGGATTTTCCAACATTTGGCCGTCCGATGATGGCCACGATCGGTTTCGCCGTGCTCATGAGACCTCCTTTATCCGGGTCGGATGACGGCAGCCCGGCATCTATCGGCCGGGGCAAGACAAGGGGCGCGATTGTACACGAGTTTTAACAAAAATCACGCGGTATCGGAAAAGTAGCTCAGCGGGCCGGCCTGAGCGCGGCTGCGCGGCTGGCGGCATCGCGGGCAATGGTGTCGCGACCGGCGGCGGCCGCCGTGCTGGACAGGGTCTCCCATCCCTTCACGTACCCGGGGTTGATCGAAACAGACGACATTAGAAGGTCCAGCGCCGTATCACGGTCGCCGGATGCTGCCAGCAGCACGGCAAGATTGTGCGCTGCCCGGAAATCGTCCGGGTCCACGACCAGCGCCGAGCGCAGAACGGGGATGGCCAGTGCGTCTTGTCCCAGCCTTGCCTCGCGGGTGCCGTAAAGTCTTATCCACTCCGCCAGGAATGCCCTGCCCCACCTGTCGACCAGATGGCGCAGGCCGAGCGCCCGCCTCCAGTCCGCGGCCGCCTCGGACCTTTGCAGACTGGTCACGGAATCAGTCACCGGCCACAAAGGAAAGCCGGGAACCAGACGATCCTCGATGGCAGCGTCGGCCACTCCCTCGCCTGGCTCTACATGAACCGGCCCGAGAAGCGAGAAAAGCGCGACCGCGCGACGAAGACTGACTTCCGGAGTCTCGCCGCCCGCCTCGAAGTGTCTTTCACGAACGCGATCCATCACCGCGCCCCGCACCACCCCGGGGTTCTCAAGGTTCAGCGGATTCAGGCGTCTGAGCACGTATCTGGTGTCCGACAGGTGCTGCTTGACGAGAAACACCATGTCGGGCCGGGCGTCCTCGACCGCGGTCCTTGCCATGAAAAGAGCCGACATGTCGTCCGACGCGGTCATGGCGACGGCCCCCGACCCCGCCTTGTCCAGCAGGATGTCCGAGATGACCCGCCCACCGTACAGATTGCGCATATCACGGTCAGCCGGCGAGGCAACCCACTGAAAAACCAGCGAAATACAGACCAGCCCGATCATCGCGATCGCGCCGGGCGCCCCACCCCTGCGCCCCAAAAAGTCCACGGCCAGTGACGCGCCAGATGCCGCCAGCAAAGCCAGTCCCCAGGTGGCGGTCAGAAGCACCTGAAGATCCCTGATTCCCATCGGATTGATGAACACGGCGAACACAAGATCGGCCAGAACGAGTGCCAGGATGGAAGTGGTCCACCACGACCGCCTCAGGATGGCGTGCAGCGCGCCGACGAATACGAACGGCAGAACCGGACCAAGCGAATCCCACAGGGATCTGATCGCGAGCGACAGGTTCACGGACAGCACCGCGGGATTCAGGGAAGTCATCCGACCCGCGAAAGAATCACGGATCCGCTGCCCGGAGAGATGAGCCAGAAGGCCTTTGAAGGTCGAAGGGTCCCCCCAGTTCATCAACGGATCGCGCGAGGCGGCCGAAACCAGATAGAAGACGACCATGGCGCCGATGACAAAGGCGAACAGCGACAGAAATCCCGCCCGGAATAGAGTGCGCGCCCGCTGACCCGCCCCGGCCCGGAAAGAGAAAACGGCCAGAGCCACCGCGACGACCGGCAGAGAATACAGGGGCCACGTCACATGACCACCAAGCCCAAGGCCGGCAAGCACCGCGGACGCGACCAGCAGTCGCGCGTCATTCGCCCTTGTCGCCTCCAGCGCCAGAAAGATGGTCACGAGCATGCCGAGCAGGGAAATACTGTAAATTTCGGGTGTTGTGCCGTGCAGCCACGCCGCGGCCGATCCCAGATAGATCAGTGGCCCGACCCACCAGACTCCCGCTTGCCCGGAACGGCGGGACGCGAACTGGCGTTCGAAGTAAAGAGACAGGAAGGCGGCCGCGCCTCCCGCCGCGAAACCGGAAAGCAGGTTGAACCGGAAGTAGACGTTGCCAGCGGGAAAAAGGGAAAACAGCTTTCCAAGCATGCACAGCAGCGGAAAGCCGGTCGGATGCGGCACGCCGAGATTGACGGCGGCTCCGGTCAACTCGCCGGCATCCCTGAAATACACGTCGGGCGCGCAGAACGTCCAGAGCAGCGCCGTGACCAGAACCCACGTGAGCACGAACCGATCGGTACCCTTGACAAGCAACCTGGGAGCGCCGTTGACACCCGAATCAGCCAATGCCGCGTGGCGGACCGTCGCGCCCCCGATCAGCGTGAAAACGGTCACCAGCACAATCAGAAGCAAAGCGAAAACCGTGTTGAAAACGAGAAGACAGACCGCGAGCGCGATCATGGCGGCAAGAGGCAGCAGAACCTTTAACGGAAGCCTGAGTCTCACTTAATGCCCGG
>JAGOFO010000085.1 GCA_017997155.1 Myxococcota bacterium | reverse complement strand
GGGGCTCCTGGCGGAACTGAGCATGAGGACCTACTATGAAAGTCAGGACAAGCCCCCTTACGTCATTGCCAGGAAGGTGAACCTCTGAGTTCACCCCGGGAGCCTTTGGCATGTGCGGAATAACCGGATTCACAAGGTTTGGCGGCGCATGTCAGGATGACGACGCGGTACTGTCCCGCATGACAGCGAGCCTTTCCCATCGAGGCCCGGACGACGATGGGCGCTGGATCGGAAACGGCGCCTGCCTGGGACACCGTCGTCTTTCGATCATCGATGTCGCCGGCGGCCGGCAACCGCTGCTGTCCGAGGACGGACAGGTAGTGGTCGTCTGCAACGGCGAGATATACAACCACCACGAACTGCGTGCCCTGGTCATCTCACGCGGGCACCGCCTTTCAACCAGATCGGACTGCGAGGTTCTCGTCCACCTCTGGGAAGACGAGGGCACGGCGATGCTTGAACGTCTGGACGGGATGTTCGCTTTCGCCTTGTGGGACTCGCGCACGCGCACGCTCGCCCTGGCCCGGGACCGCATGGGCAAGAAACCGCTGTTCTGGTCCCGCGTGGGACGCGACGCGGTGTTCGGCTCGGAACTGCGTGCCGTCGTGACACACCCCGACGTGTCGCGCCGTGTCGACCCGACATCCCTGTATCGCTTTCTGACCCTCGACTATGTGCCGACCCCTTATTCAATCTTCGAGGGTGTCTTCAAGGTCCAGCCGGGCGGTTTCGTCGTCATCGACGCGGAGGGTGTTCGCGAGGGCCGTTTCCATGAACTGACCGTTCCCCTGAAGCCGACGGAAACGGACGAACGAACGGCCGCCCGGGACGTCTGGGACTCGCTGGTCAGGGCGACCGGCGCGAGACTCGAGTCCGAGGTCCCTCTGGGCGTCTTTTTGTCGGGAGGGCTCGACTCCGGCGCTGTGCTTGCGGCGATGGCCGAACATGTCGACCCGGCCGGTATCTCGACCTTCACGATCGGTTTCGAGGACCCGACATTCGACGAATCCGCGCCGGCAGGACTTGTCGCGAAAAAGTTCGGGACGAAGCACCACGTCAGGCGAATCTCGGGGGCACAGGCACTCGAACTGGTCCAGGAGACGCCGACGATCGCGGACGAACCACTGGCCGACTACTCGATCCTGGCCACGACGCTGCTTTCCAGGTTCGCCCGCGAGCACGTCACTGTGGCCCTGTCCGGTGACGGCGGCGACGAACTGTTTTACGGCTACGACACGTTCAGGGCTGACCGGTGGGCATCGTTCATAGACGCGATGCCACTGTCGCGCCTGTTCAAACGCGTGCTGCCGGCAGCCGCGTCGATGATCCCCGTGTCCGACAGGAACATGGGGCTGGACTACAAGGTCTCGCGCATGGCCCGCGGACTCAGGTACGGACGGTATGAACGCCACCTGGCATGGACCGGCTCGTTCGACCCGGCGGACGTTCGCCCACCAGCCGGCGTGCTGTCGGATGATTTCGCCGGGATGCTGAACGTCCTGGATTCCGACCCGTATCCCGACGTGAACAGGGTCCTGCAGGGTGCGGGAGACGCCGACCCGCTCAAGCTTCTCAGCCTGCTCTACGCCAGGCTCTACCTTCTCGACGGCGTTCTGGTGAAGGTCGACCGGGCCTCCATGAGCACCGGCCTCGAGGTCAGGTCGCCGTTCCTGGACACCAGAATGGTCGAACTGGCAATGTCACTGCCGCCCGGTCTCAACCTGAATGGGGGTCGCACCAAGCAGTTGATGCGCACCATGCTGGAGGGCCGCCTCCCCGACGAGATTCTGACACTCCCCAAGAAAGGTTTCGGCGTCCCCATGGCATCCTGGCTGCGTGCCGACCTCAGGCCCCTCCTTGAAGACCTTCTCTCCCCCGAAAGACTGCGCAGACAGGGAATTTTCCGTCCCGAGGCCGTGTCCTTCCTGGTCGACTCCCACATGTCAAAAAAGCGGAACTGCAGGAAGGAACTTTTCAACCTGCTGGTCTTCCAGCTCTGGCACCAGCGCTGGCTTTCCTAATCACCGATATTGACCTATATTAGGCGGATATACCCGGCTCCGGGCCGTTGAAAACGGACCGCGGGCCAAACCGGTGGAAGCGGAAATGAATGATGTGAATCTGGCTATCATCATCGGGGAACTGATTGGCGGACTGGGGCTTTTCATTTATGGAATGAAGCTGCTGACGAACGCGCTCCAGACGGTCGCGGGAACGCGTATGCGCAGCCTTCTCGGGCGTATCACCAGCAACCGGGTTTCCGGCATGGCCGCCGGCACGGCGATGGGATTCATGGTTCACTCGGGCGCCGGTTCGGTGATGATCGTCGGATTCATCAACGCCGGACTCCTTACCCTGGCCCAGTCGATCCCGATCATGCTGGGCAACAACCTCGGCACATCGCTCTCGATGCAGCTCTTTTCTTTTCACATCGGTTTGTACAGTTACTACGCCATAGGCATCGGGCTCTTTCTCGGCACGCTGATCAAGAAAGACTGGGTGCGCAGCGTCGGGATGATCATCCTTGGATTCGGACTGCTGTTCCTGGGCATGGACGTGATGAAGATGGCGGTGGCGCCGATGAAGGACGCCGGAATGCTCGACGGGTTCATACCTTCCGGCGCATCGACCACGTTCATGACTGCCTTTATCGGGCTGATCGTCGGATTGGCCGGTTCGGCACTGATGCAATCCAGCGGCGCCCTGATCGGAATGTTGTTCGCGATGGCCTCGGCCGGCGTATTCACTTCATTCTCGCAGACCTTTCCGATCGTCCTGGGCGCGCACATCGGAACGTGCATCGTCGGACTGCTCGGCAGCATCGGGACGAATATCGAGTCCCGGCGCTCCGCGATGGCGCACCTTATGTTCAACACGTTCGGCGCCGTCGTGGCACTGGCGATGTGGCCGCTATACAAGTTCGCAATCGAGGCCGTGGGTGGAGACATGGTCCATCAGATTGCCAACACCCACACCGCGGTACAACTCGTCAACGGATTGCTGGTGCTGCCTTTCGCGACTCAATTCACCGGGCTTGTGCGCCGGATGACGCCAAGCAGCAAGCTGCCGGTCCCCAAATCAAACCTTGAGGACAAATATCTGCAGACGCCCGAGATGGCGATCGTCGCCGTCATGCAGGAGACCCGGCGCATGGGCACGCTGGTGCGCAAGATGCTGCGCCAGGCGATGACCGGGGTGGTGAAGCCCTACACCGACAACATGCGGGCATCAATCGCGCGCGAGGAAGAGACGGTCGACCTGCTGAAGGACTCGATCAACGAATACCTTTTCGAGGTCAGCAAGCGTCAGCTTTCGCAGCGCCAGTCGATGATCCTCCAGCATCTGATGAGGACCGTCGCCGACATCGAGCGAATCGGAGATCACGCTGAGTCGATCACCGAGATCATCAGGGAAAAGGACCATCGCGGCGTCGCGTTCGACACGGCATGCCTGAAGAACCTGATCGACGCGTTCATCAAGGTGGACCTTATCCTCGACAAGCTGGTGGACTCCCTGAACCCGGCCAACCGGGTGTTCGGTGAACAGGCCGAAAGCCTGGAACTCGCCAGGCTCGAATACAAACAGCTCAGCATGAAAGCCCGCGAGTTCTACAAGAACAAGATTATCGCCGGCGAGGCAGACGCGGTGCACGGCGTGATCTACGCGAACCTCATCACCACCATGGACCGCATCGTGGGACACACCAAGAACGTCGCGCGCCTGGAAAAGGACCCGATGTTCAAGGTGAAGCTTGAAAAGCTCGGAAGGCAGATGCCTGACTCGCCCAGACAACCGATGATCGACGCCAGCTACATGTTCGTCGAGACCGGGATCTTCAACACCGCCGAACTCGAGGAGAAACTCCTCACGTTCCAGCCGCCGACCGAGGGCAGCCAGCTTCCCCAGCCACCAGTCAAAGACACGGCCACCGCGTCAGGCAAATCCACTTCTGCCCGGGAAGGCGGAGCAACGCGCTCCCACGACACGGGCTACACCCACGAAGACCCATCCGAGTACGACTGACGCGATTAATCTGTTACGGGAAGATCATGCGGGAGGGCGGTTTCAGTTACCCGCGCCTCCGATGTGCCTCTTCTGCAGTTCGAAGAGTTTCTGACTGCGCAGCATTTCGTCCTGCGTGCCCGGGGGCAGCGTCTGCGGTTCACCCTTGAGGCGCGGAGGCATGCCCTGCCTGTCACGTGGGAAAACCGGCTTCGGACTTCTGGATGCGCGACCAATAACGCAATTCATCTCAAAGGGTTCACCGCCCTTTATCTGGAAAATCAGACGGCCCTCTTTCAGCGTCGAATCAAGCGGACCTTCCATGGTCAGTTCAACCGCGCCCTCGCCGGCCGGAGTCGCCGAAATCAGCTTGACGGGCAGGTCGCCGGCGTCCAGAGACCTTACGGAAAATGACTTTCCGGTCAGGGACCTGAGCACGACCCGCGCCTCCTGTGTCGTCTTCTCGGCCTCGGTCAGACGGCCTCTCGGCGGAAAGACGACGGTCCTGGGCTCGGAAACGATGTCACCTGTGACCTCGGCCACGACGTTGGCAAAGAACGTCGGGTACTCGGCGCTGTCGGTCGTTGCCTCCAGTCGTCCGCGATAAAACCCTTTGGCGCCTTCGGACTTGAAAACGATCTCGACCTTGCGTCCGGCGGATCCCTCGACGATCGTCGCGCTGAACCTGGTGTCCTCGGCCGGCGTCACGGTCAGTCCCGTGATCGAGACACCTTCAGTCTTCATACCAACCATTTCGAGCTCTCTTTTGACCTCGGTCCCTTTCGGAACCTGCCCGAACTGAATCGACTCGACCGAGAACGCGACAGCCGGTTTGATGTCTCCGGCGACGGTCAGATCAACCGAAGGCGTCAACGTCGAATCGGTGAACACCTTCACCGTCTTTGACTGACGTCCCTTGCGACCATTGGTGTTGAAGCTTACCTCGATGGACCCGGTGCCGTCAGGCGGGATCACGTCGTTCGAGACCACGGCGGCGGTGCACGAGCACCCCGCCTTCGTGTCGGTGATCCGGATCGGCATGTCACCTGTGTTCTTCAATTCAAACACATGCTTTATCACTTCACCACGGACGGTATCCTTGTTGTCGAACGTCGGGTCGGACGCCTCGAGCCTGCCACCGGTCGGCGCCACCTGCTGCGGCTCAACCTTCGACGCGCAACCGGCGAACACGGACGCCAGCACCACTGCGAACACAAAGACTTTCTTCATTTAACTTCTTCTTCGACAGCACCGCTGTCCTTCTCCGCGGCCGCGGCGGCGGCTCGCTCGGAGTGCGTGCGCCTCGTATCAAGGATGATACCCATCATCTTTTCGCAAAACGCGCTCTTCTTCTCATCAGCGCCAGCCGCTTCCTTGCGCATGTTGAGACATTCCTGCAGCGACAGCTCGGAGCAGGCCATAGCCGCAAGTTCATCACATGGCCCGGTTTTGGCGGTGGCTGCCGACCTGATGGCGGAAATCTGAACACATATCTCCTGTTCAGCCGTTCCGGCCTTCTGACTCTGGCGTGTGATGTTGTCGCACTCGGCTCCGGATTCCGCCGCACAGATGGCCTTCGCCAGGGCCTCACAGGGCGGAGCCTTCCTGCACGAAGAAGCCGCAATGGCGATCATGGCCAGCACCAGAACAATAGCCAATCTTCTCATAATCAAAATCTCCAGGCATGCCGCAGGGATCGTCGTTCAACGTTCAACCGCTGTCAATCCCGTCCGGACCTGACCCATCCCCTCAGAGTTGTAATGCCTTCGAGAAGCCTTTCCTGCTCATGCTGCGCGACAGAATCGCCTTGGCCAGACTCCTGGTTTTCTGGCTTTGATCGTCTCGACTTCAACCAGCTTCACCAGGAGGGCCCAAATGCCCTGTAACGCCTACGCAATCGCCTGTGTCATTTGCCAGAATCAAGGCGTCGGCAGAACGCCACCGACGGCGGCCCAAGCCGAGTACAGAGGCGTGAACGTCAGGCGGCGTTCAGGAAGCGTGGCATACGAGCCGGACTGGAACACCAGGCCGCCCGCCACGTTTTTGTATGAATCAAGCAGCATGTGCAGGCTTCGCAATGATCCGGATTCCCCGCTTTTCACCTCGATGGCGAAAACGGAGCCGTCCCGGACCGCCAGGTAATCAACCTCGGCCGACGAGCCGCGTTTGTCCCTGCACCAGTAATAAAGGTTTCCCCTCTGCGCCGCCGCGAGTTCTTGGCCGATGAACTGCTCGGCCATCGCACCCCGATGGACGGCCAGCAAGTCGCCACGCACAAAATCCGTACCCGCGATGACGCCGCGAAGGCTTTGCCACAACCCGATGTCGACCAGGACTGCCTTAAACCGCGAACCGCCAGCCCCGACCGTCAACGGCAGGCCCGACGGATCTGCCGCCGCGACTGTTCGCACAATTCGGGCCCGAACCAGCAGTTCCAGGGCTGATTTTGCTGTCGGACCGGAAAAGTCGGGCGCCAGACGCGAATATTTGATCTGCCCGCCGACAGATTCCGCGACCGACGTCAGCACCTGGCCGATCGCATTCGGATTGACCCTGGGGGCGTACTTCGCAAAATCGTCCCGGAAGGACGCGACCAATTCGGCATGAACGGCGAACGCGTCAACCAGCCTGCCGGATTCCTGGTACGCCGCAACCGCCTCGGGCATGCCGCCAACGAAACAATACCGCCACACCTCTTTCAGAAGGTGTTCATGAATCACCGGCCCGATATCGGCGGGGTTCCCGACGGCAGCCTGCGCGGCCGCCACCTGGCCACCGGACCACAGCGTTTCGACAAACGTCATCGGATACATTTCAAGGTATCGCACACGCCCGACTGGCACCGGATATTCACCAAGGGCGAATTCCAGCATCGAGCCCGCCGCGACCACATGCAGGTCCGGCATCTGCTCATAGAAATACCGCAACGCCGAAATGGCCCGCGGACAGGCCTGAATTTCATCAAAAAACAGCAATGTCTGCCCGGGGGTTATCCGGCTTCGGCTCACCACATCCAATTCGGACACGATGCGCCTGGCATCAAGGTCACGATCAAAAATCGAATGCCAGTCGCGATGCAGTTCCAGGTCGACGACCACGACTTCGTCAAAACGCCGCCTGCCCAGTTCACGAATCGACCACGTCTTCCCGACCTGCCGGGCCCCGCGCACGATAAGTGGTTTTCGCCTGTCCGATGCGGCCCATTCGTCAAGCTGGCTGTCGATAAAGCGTTTCACGGGAGGGCTCCACCTTAGAAATTACCCCAAATTTTCGCTGCCTGGCTTTAGAAAATCAAGGTTCTTTTCGCTATCTGCCTTTAGAAAATCAAGGTGAAGCGTTGGGTTTACCAGTCCTGTGCCGGGAAGCTGAAACCTCGCATCAGCCGAGATATTTGACAAAAAGCAGAGTCACTCAGCGTCCGGGGCACGCGCGCAGACGCCGGTGCGGGATCAATATGGATTAGATTACGGTGAATTTTGCACATGCCCCGTTGACCTCGGGCCACTGACGTACCATCATTCCACGAGAGTTTCTTTCGGAGGGATCCATGAGATCTTCGACTCATATCATTGCTTCAATTACGTTCGTTCTGGCTGTCGCGCTGACGACGGCGACCGCTTACCCGCAGGAAAACGCGGATCAAGGCGCCGCGGCATCGACCGCTGTCGACCAGACCGCGGAACCTGCCGCCGTTGACGAAAAGGCGTCGGATTCCGTTGGAGACGACTTCATGGCATTCCTTCGGGAAGGGCCCGCGACCCTTGAAAAGGGTTCCTTCAAGATGGACTTCCACGCCAGGATCCAGGCCTGGGGTGGCTGGGTTGGCGAGGACGCGCTGCTGTCCCAGGGCGACCGGATGCAGGAGTACGGTTTCAGACTGCGCCGTGCCCGTTTCGGCGTCGAAGGCCAGCTTGTCAAGCAACTCACGTACAAGATCGAGTTGGACCTTTTCGACCAGGAAAAGACCGGCGGCCCGCTTTATGAAGCGTGGATCAACTACGAACCGACCCACTACTTCGGGATCTCGGCCGGCCTGACCAAGTTCCCGTTCTCAAAGGAAGAGATGCTGTCCTCGGGCGGCCTGGCGCACCTCGACCGTTCAGTGGCGTCCAGAGCGATGGCGCCCGGCTCGCAGATGGGTCTGATGATCTACTCCGAGCCAATCAAGGACATCCTCAGGATCTCATTCGGCGTATTCAACGGACTCCAGCGCCGGACCAGCTTCTTCGAAGGTTATGAAGGCGTCGGCATCTCCCTGGGTAACAAGTTCGAGCGCCTCGCCTACGCGGGTCGCATCGACGCCACACCGCTTGGTGAACTGGGATGGGACGTCGCCGACATCAGCAACAGCAAGTTCCTGATCGGCTTCGGCGGCGGCGCGATGTACAGCAACGGCAAGACCGCCGAAATCATCGGCGCCTCGGGCTATGTTCATCTGAAGGCGCGTGGTTTCCACCTGCTGGCCGAGGTTCTCTGGGATCGCAGCGTGCCGCAGTCGGACACGTCGGTGCCGACCACGCTCGCCTCCGAAATCGACCGTTTGACGTTCACGGGCTCGATCGGATACGTCATTCCCGGCGTTGACCTGGGCATAGCGGTTCGCAGCGAGTACATCGACGACAACATGAACATCAAGGACGAGGGCGACGTGCTGATCACCGCCGCCACGCTTTCGTACTACGCATGTGAACATTTCCTGAAGGTGCAGATTGAATACCAGAACAGATATGAGCTTCACGGAAAAAGCCTGAGCAACGATGCTGCGATCGCGGGCGTCCAGCTCATGTTCTAGTTGCATCGTCGCACCGGCCGGCGGATCCGCGTGATCCCGCTGGCAACGCTGAGGTATTTTTATGATTCGCAAACCACTTGGAAGAGGCATCGTCGCCGCCTTCCTGATGGTCGCGGCAATGACCGGCACGGCGTGCAACAACGATACCGAACTGCGCGCCGCCCAGATCAAGAGTGCCGACGACTTCATAGGCGGACCTTCCGCCAAGGGCAAGATTGGCGACTATCTGCTTGAGAACGACAAGATCCGCGTAATCGTCGCCGGAAACGGGCCGTCTTACGCGGCAGGCATGTTCGGCGGCGGCGTCCTCGACGTCGACCTTCAGCGCTGGCGTGCCGAGGATCGCCAGAACAACGGATGGGATTCGTTCATGGAGTCCTTCCCGCTGGC
>JAGOFO010000084.1:6165-9295 GCA_017997155.1 Myxococcota bacterium | reverse complement strand
ATTATTGACTGGTCCGCGATTATACCCGGAATGCATATCCGTGTACGTTGCCGTCCAGGATATTTCAGCAGGCTGGCCCGACACCGCGTTTTTCGGTTTTCACCTGTAACTTCCTAATGGCTGGACAGTATGCGGTCCATTCGGCTAGACTGGCTCCAATCGACGATCCGACCAAAATGGGGGGGGCCATGGGAGCGGTGATCCGGGGCTTCGTTTTGAGGCGGGGGGCCGGGGCAATCCTGGCCCTGTGTTTTGTCGCGTCGTTTGCAGTTTCGGGATGTGGCGGCGGCGATGTGGTCGACCCTTGCGATGGGGTTGACTGTGGCGACAACGGAGTGTGCGCGATTCGCGACGGGCAGGCTTCCTGCCTGTGCGACTCGGGATTCATTTCCGTTGGAACCGGCTGCGTTGCCGACCCATGCGCCCAGGATCCCTGCGCGTTCGGCGTTTGCGTGGCAACCGGTACCCAGCCGACGTGTCGGTGCGACCAGGGATACTCCGGAACCCTTTGCGATCAGTGCGCGGACGGTTTCATGCCTCGCGGCGGGCGTTGCGTGCCCGGTGATCCCTGCGAGGGAGATCCCTGCATTTTCGGCCTGTGCGCCATGATAGACGGCCAGACTTCCTGCACCTGCCATCAGGGATATGCCGGCGACTTGTGCGACCGTTGCGCCGAAGGATATTTCGCCGAGGGTCTTCGGTGCGTATCACGTTCGGTCTGCGACCCGAATCCCTGCATCCACGGCGACTGCATTCCAAAAAGTGGATTGGCGGACTGTTCCTGCGCTGAAGGCTACAGTGGAGACTCCTGCGAGGATTGCGCAAATGGCTGGGAGCGGGACGGCCTGCGATGCGTTCCGGTAAGTGGCGACCCTTGCGACCCGAACCCGTGCGGTGGCGATGACGAGCATCGAAACGTCTGTCTGGCGGACGGGGCGTCGGCGTTGTGCCTTTGCGACGAGGGGTACGTGTTTGCCGATGGCTGGTGCGTCCTGGGGGCCGGCGATCCGTGTGACCCGAATCCGTGTCCAACGGCCGAGAATCGGGGCACGTGCGTGTCCTCCGGCGCCGGCGGGTACGTCTGTCTGTGCGACGATGGCTACCGGCCGGACGAGTTCGATGCCTGCGTGGCGGACACCGGGACCATTGAGACAAGATCATGCGACGTCACCGTGCGCACAAGGTTGTCGACCGCAGGCCCGGTTGCGATGCGCGGCGAGTTCAACGGCTGGTCCGAGACGGCCGATCCAATGACGAAGGTTGGGCCATACTGGGAGCGCGCCCTGTCCGGTCTGCGTCCCGGCGACTACGCCTACAAGCTGTTCTGGCGCGAAGGCGGTCAGGAAAAATGGGAACTTGACCCCGAAAACCCATTCACGAAATGGGTCGGCTCGACCCAGAACTCTATGCTGCGCGTTCCCGATTGCGACGATCCGCTGCTGGTTCTGGACCAGGAGCCGACGGTCGAGGGCGGCCGGGTTCAGTTCAAGGTTCGCGCCATGTACGGCAGGCAACGGGTGCAACTGGACCCGCAGAAGGCCGTTGTCACACGCAACGGGCTTCCGATTGACGCTGGCTGGGATGCGTCGTCGGGCACCTTCACGATCGACGATGCCGGTCTGGCTTCGGGCAAGTACGGGTATCTGTTCCGGGTCGAGGATACGGCTGGACGGGCCGCCGAACCACTGTTCGTGCCACTCTGGGTCGAGGATCAGCCATTCGACTGGCGGGACGCCACGATCTATTTCATTCTGACCGATCGTTTCCGTGACGGGGATTCGTCCAACAACAAACCGGTTTCGGATCCGAAGCTGGACACGAAGGCGAACTGGCAGGGGGGCGACTTCGCCGGCCTGAAGGCCAGGATCGAGGCCGGGTATTTCGACGATCTGGGCGTGAATTGCCTGTGGGTTTCCTCGCCCATAATGAACACGCAGGGCGCCTTCTGGGGTTCGGACGGTCACAAATACACGGGTTATCACTCCTACTGGCCCATAGCGACGGGCTGGACCGGCGACCAGCCGCTGAATGGCCTGGATGGTCCGATCGACCCGCATTTCGGTGACATGGATGATTTCAAGGAAATGGTCGACGCCGCCCACGCCCGCGGGATACGCGTGATCGTCGATTTTGTCGCGAACCACGTTCATACCGACGCCCCGCTTTACACGGAACATCGCAACGACGCCGAGCCCTGGTTCAACTGGAATGGCGGGACCGTCGGCCAGGGGTACGTGTGCGGCTGGGATCGACCGATCGAATGCTGGTTCGCCGAGTACCTTCCCGATTTCGACTACCGGAACGGCGCGGTCATGGATCGGGTCATGGACCACGCGATATGGCTGATTCAGGAAACGAACATCGACGGATTCAGACTGGATGCGGTCAAGCACATGATCCTGGACTTCTCGTCCACGCTCAGGGCGCGAATCGATGAAGACATCGACACGTGGCCCGGCATCCGGTTCTACATGGTCGGCGAGACCTTCACCGGCGAAGGTGACGGCGAAAAGCAGACCATCAGGGCATACGTCAGCCCGGCGCTGCTGGATGGCCAGTTCGATTTCCCGATGTTCTGGGCGGCGCTGGCCGCGCTGGTGCGGCATGAGCGCGGGCTTGACTCGCTTCGCGGGTTCATGGATGGCAATGAAGGCTACTACGGAAGCTCGGCAGTGATGTCCACGTTCCTGGGCAACCACGACGTGCCCAGGGCGCTTTCGCACGCGGCGGGGCAGATAGCCGACATGTGGGGCAACGGTTCGAAGGAACAGGGCTGGACATCCCCGCCGGGGCAGCCCTCCAGCGAGGATCCCTACAGACGCATGCGGATGGCGTGGACATTCCTTTTCACTCAGAAGGGGGCTCCCCTTATCTACTACGGAGACGAATTCGGCATGCCCGGCGCGGGCGATCCCGACAACCGTCGCATGATGCGGTTCGATACGGGGCTGTCCACCTGGGAGAAGGCGACGCTCGCCCATGTGCAGTCGCTCGGCAAGGCCCGCCTGCGGAACGCGGCGATGCGGCGGGGAAACAGGACCACGATTCAGGCCTCGGGCGATTACTGGGCGTATGTGATGAAGGACGGAACGAACGCGGTGCTGGTTGTCCTGAACCGGGGGGATGCCGG
>JAGOFO010000084.1:0-6065 GCA_017997155.1 Myxococcota bacterium | reverse complement strand
GGAGGCGCCGCCAAGTGTACCTGTCTGGAAGGTTACGCAGGCGACACATGTGATGAATGTGCCGAAGGTTTCGTGAACGAAGGGCTTGAATGCGTGCCCGGGCCGGGACCGTGTGATGCCAATCCCTGTCCGGATCTGCATCCCGGCGAACACCGCGATCGATGCGAGGTACAGGGTGACGACGCGGTTTGCCTGTGCGATTTCGGATACGACGATGTTGAAGGCGTCTGCACCGAGCAGGTCGTCTGCGACCCGGAAACTACCTGCGCAAGTCACGGTTCATGCACCGGCAACGGTCTGGAGTGCAAGTGCGACGATGGTTACGACGGCGCGAACTGCGACGCTTGCGCCGATGGCTGGGAACCGCAGGGCAGCGACTGCGTGCCGGTGGAACCGCCTGATCCGTGCGACCCGAACCCGTGCGGCGCGGAGCCGGACAGGGGACGGTGCGTGGCGACCGGCGGGGTTGCCGTATGCGCGTGCGACGAGGGCTTCGACGAGGTCGCCGGCGTGTGCGTGCCCAGGTGTGATGTCGACGAGTCGGCTTGCGCCCAGGCTCATTCCAGCTTTGGATGGATAGTGTCCGCCAACGGCCACGGCGCGCTGGTCGTGAACACCGACCCGCTGGTCCTGCCGGACGGAGCAGACCGTGACAACCATCGATACATGCTGTTCGTTCACCCTTATCAGACGTGGGGCCTGAACGGCGGTGGACAGCAGGTCAACACCCGCGACGTTCTGTACGACACGTTCATGGGGTTGCGTGTCGATGGAGTCGGCACCTGGCTGGACGGACTGGCTCGCGACTACGTCGGTTACTACGGCCAGGACGGCATTCCGCACTGGGTTCAGACCGTGGACGGACTCAGGGTCGAGACCTTCCTGTACGCGCCCTGGCAACTGGGGCGTCCGTCCGTCGTGATGTTGACCCGTGTCTCCAACCCGGGCACCACGGCGCGGCAGGTTTCGCTCTACAGTGTTCAAAACTGGCATGTTGGCAATACCCTTAATGATTCCCATAAGTTCCCGGACACGACCGGTGAGGAGATCGCCCGTGACGGCACCAGCGGCGGCTTCATGGAAAAGGCGGCGGGCGGCGCGGTTTTTCATTATCCCCTGGGGACTGTCGGTCACTACTCGGCAGGTGCGGCCGGCTCGACCTACGATCCGTGGCTTCGTCTGAACGCGGGACTGGACCTGGGTGACGTGGCGTCGATCGAGGCGGGCGACAATCGAGTTTGCGGCTTCCAGGCGCCGCAGCAGGCCCTTGAGCCAGGTCAGACCGCGTGGTTTGGAGTCGTGAGCGCGTTCGACCCGAACAAGGACTCGACAACGCTTCAGCAGGACGTCGTTGCCGCCTTCGGCGGTATGGACGCGCAACAGGTGCTGGCACAGGCGAAGGCCGAATGGGCGTCCTGGCGCAAGCCCGAGCCCGCGGGACTTTCCGCCGCCGAACGGATGGTTTATCGCACTGCCGAGGCGGTGTTGCGGATGGGGCAGGTCTGGGAAACGACCGACAAGTCCAAGGGGCAGATCCTGGCCTCACTGCCGCCGGGGATGTGGGCGACATCGTGGCCCAGGGACATGGCCTATTCCATCGCGGCGCTGGTGCGGTCTGGGCATTACACCGAGGCGCGCGCCGCGCTCGAATTCATGCTGCTGGCGGACGCGAACGGATACAAGACATTCGATCACAACGGTTTGCAGACCGGCGTGGGCGCCGACTACCGAATTTCGGTGTGCAGGTACTTCGGCCGCGGGATGGAAGAATCGGACTGGAACGCCGATGGCCCGAACGTGGAATTCGACGGTTTCGGACTGTTCCTTGGGGTGCTTGGCGAATACTACCGTGCGTCCCGCGACGCGACGATTATTGAAGAACACTGGGCGACGATCCGCGACGAAATCGCGAACGTCCTGGTCGGTCTGCGCGCCGGAAACGGAATGATCCGGCCCGACAGTTCGATCTGGGAGGTTCACTGGAACGGCCGCCAGAAACAGTATTCCTACACGTCGCTCGCGGCCGCGAAGGGATTGTGCGAGGCGTCGATTTTTGCGGGTGACAAGGGCGCCGCTTCAGAGCAGACGGCCTGGGAGCAGGCGGCGCGTGACATCGTCACGGCAGTGCTGGCGAACGCGATGGACGGCGACTTCATGGCGCAAAGCGTCGAGGAATTGACCTCCGACACCGGTTATGTGGACGCGGCCGTGATCGAGGCCTTCCGCTGGAACCTGATCGATCCGCGTGGCGCCGAGGCCGCGGCAACCGTCGACGGGCTTCTGTCGGGACTGGTCGTTCCCAATGGCATCGGCCTGGCTCGAAATGACGATGGCGGCTGGTATGACAGCTCGGAATGGATCCTGATCGATCTGCGCGTGTCGGGCGCCTTGCGGACGCTTGGCGGTGAGACCGACGTGGCCAGGGCCGATCAACTGCTTGACTGGGTGACCGCGCAGGCGCGGGCCAACATGGGGTTGATAGCGGAACTGCACACAAGGGAAGGTTCCAACTACGACGGCGCGGTTCCGATGGTCGGCTTCGGCGCCGGCGCGTATCTGCTGGAGACCTGGCAGCGGGCGGAACCGGTGACGCCCGAGGCTCCATGCGGGATCACATGGTGAATCGAGGTGTTTTTGAATAACCCGATTCGAAGACATCGATCCTCTGTCCGCGCCACGATGGCCGCGACGGCGCTTGCCGTTCTGACCGTCACGAATCTGGCCTGCGATACGGGAACGCCTGAAACCGAACCGCTGGTCCGCACCTGTGAAGTGGCGTTCAAGTGGGGGCCGGCGCCGGCGGCCAGCCAGGTCGCCGTGGTCGGCGAGTTCAACGACTGGCGGCCGGATGGTTATGTCTTGAATCGGGGGGCCGACGGCGTTTTTCGCGGCCGCTTCGTGGTTGGCCCCGGACGTCATGCGTATCGGTTCCTGGTGGATGGTGAAGAGGTCCTGGACGGTTCAAATCCGTTGACGATGTACGGCCGCGACGGACTTGAGCACAGCGCCCTTGTGCAGCCCGACTGTACCAGGGCGGCCTGGTCGGTCGAAAGCGCGACCGTCGACGGAGATCGTTTCCAGGCTCGGCTGAACTGCGTGGCCGGCGCGGGCGGGTTGCCGTGCGACCCCGAAAGCGTGGAAGTCCTTCTGGATGGGGTGCCGGTGACGGCCGCGTTCAGGAACGGCGTGCTGGAATTCGAATCCGAACCGCTGGTCGACGGCAAGCATCGACTGACGGTACAGGCCACGGACACGGGCGGGACGGCCGCCGAGACGTTCATGCTGCCTTTCTGGATTCAGGATCAGCCGTTCGACTGGTCCGACGCGATGATCTACCAGATCGTGGTCGACCGTTTCCGGCGCGGTGACGGACCGCTGGCCGTAGACGCGGGCATCACGATGCGGATGGGGGGCGACTGGTCCGGTGTCGTGGATGCGATTCAGGACGGCTACTTCGATCGGCTTGGGGTCAACGCGTTGTGGATATCGCCTGCCGCGCGCAATGCCGACGGTGTCTGGCCCGGCTTCGATGGGCGCTCGTACGAGTCGTACCACGGGTACTGGCCCGTCGCGTCACGCGAGGTCGAACCGAGGTTTGGCGGCGAAGCGGGTCTGGACGCCCTGGTGGCGGCCGCCCACGCCAGGGGAATCCGGGTGCTGCTGGACATCGTTCCGAACCATGTGCACATCGACCATCCGTGGTTCGCCGATCACCCCGACTGGTTCAACCAGCCTGACGGCGACTGCGTTTGCGGACGTGAGTGCTCGTGGGTGACCGACATCGAACGCTGCTGGTTCACCGAGTATCTGCCCGATCTGGACTGGCGCAGTCGCGAGGTGCTGCAGGCCCAGCTTGATGAGGTCGAATGGTGGTTGACGCGTTTCGACCTGGACGGGCTGCGCGTGGATGCCGTGCCGATGATGCCCCGGCTGGTCACGCGTCACCTGCGGGATACGGTCAACCGCGTGTTTGCGCCGGGCGCCCCGCGCGTCCATCTGGTCGGAGAGACGTTCACGGGTTCGGCAGGTCGGGATCAGATTCGCTGGTACCTGGGACCATACGGGCTGAGCGGTCAGTTCGACTTCCCGATGATGTGGATCCTGCGGTCGGTCGTTGGCGAGGGAAACGGGACCATGACGTCGCTGCTGGACGAACTGGACGCTTCGGCCGCTGCCTGGGCCGGTTCGGGCGCGGTAATGAGCCCTCTGATCGGCAATCATGACATCCCGCGTTTCATCAGCGTTGCGTCGGGCGACGGAACCGATCCTTCCGATCCTCCGCCGCAGCCGGCCACCGCGGAACCGTATCGTCGCGCCGCGATCGCGCTGGCGTTCACCATGACCCAGCCTGGCGCGCCCGTGATTTATCAGGGCGACGAGATCGGCCTGGCGGGCGGCGGCGACCCGGACAACCGCCGGCCGATGCCGGACCAGACGACCTGGAATCAGCATCAGCAACGGTTGTTTGCCCAGGTGTCGACTCTTGGAAGGCTCAGGGCCGGGATCGATGCCTTCCGTCACGGTTCACGGGTCGATCTGGCGCGCGCCGTGGATCACATCGCGTTCCGGATGAGCGGTCCCGATGACGTGGCGGTCGTTGCCTTGAATCGAGGCAATGCGCCGTTGCTTCTGGAAGTTCCCGCGGGCGCATGGACGGCCGCGGACGTTCCGACCGATTGTTTTGGCGGCGCCGTCGCCCTTAAGAACGGCAAACTTGAGATGATCGTGCCGGCGCTGGGCATGATGGTCGTGGTTCCCCGCGACCAGTGTCCGGCGTCCGACGTCCCGGTGGATCTGGAGGTGGCGCAATGAACAGGCAACGAAGGCCCGGCGTGCCGGGAACACGGACCGTGTTACAAACCTGTCTTCTGGCGGGGTTTGTGGCGTTGATGTCAGGTTGCGGGCCCGATGTCGTCGACGACCTGGATGCCTTGAACATGGATGACACCGCTACCGGCGTCGACGCCGTCGAATGGGACCCGGGAAATCCAGGTATGGAGTGCGGAGGCTACGGCTACGGTTACGGCCCGGACTGCGTGCCGGAAGGCGCCCTGGACTGCACGCAGGATCCCTGCATCTTCGGAAACTGCGTCCTCGTCTCTGGCGTCGGAACCTGCGTCTGTCTCGAGGGTTATGACGGCCGCATCTGTGGCGAGTGCGCCGAGGGATGGGTGGCCCGTGGGCTGCGCTGCGTTCGACTGGACGTCTGCGACGGATATACGTGCGCCTTCGGAACCTGCCGCATCCTGAACACGCAGCCGTTCTGTGACTGCGATATCGGCTACACCGGTGACCATTGCGATGTCTGCGCCGACGGATTCGTGCCGATGAATCTGCGCTGCGTCGAGGAGGAATGATGATCGCTTCCAACCGATGGATTGCCGCGACGACGACGCTTGCATTGATGGTGATGCCGATCGTGGCCGCCAGCGCAGCCGGGGAAGCCCCGACCGAAACGGCCACCGCGACCGAGCCTGGCGTCGCTGCCGAGCCGGATGGCCCGACCGAACCGGACACCGCTGGCGGGGAACTGGTCAGGAGCAAGCCCGGCAAGACCATTTACACGACAGGACTGCAGTTCGGAACATATGGACGTGTAGGTTTTTCGACCGATTTCAAGGGCGGTGGCGGCAAGACCACGAACATCGTCTCGCACGGCGCGCGCCTGATGGAAGGGTCGTACGCCGAAATCGACCTGGGCTACGGCATCCGCACCGCCGACGGTTTCGCCGTGCGTGTCCTGATGACCACGGCGTTTCTTGACGAATTCTTCCATTTCACCGGCGAGCCCATCCAGGCCATCGCGCTGCGCAACCTGTATGTCGAGGCGTCCGGTTTCCTGAAAACAGACCTGAAGGTGTGGGTCGGCTCGCGCATGTACCGTGGCGACGACATCTACCTGCTCGACTGGTGGCCCCTTGACTCGCTGAACACGCTGTGGGGCGGCCTGTCCTGGGAAAACCCATCCTGGCAGGTCCGCGCGCACGTCGGCGTGAACCGCCTGAAGGACGACTATCAGCTTCGTCGCGTCGAGGTCCCGGCCACGTACGGTTCGGAGACGATCA
>JAGOFO010000083.1 GCA_017997155.1 Myxococcota bacterium | reverse complement strand
CCGCCCTACCGGGGCAAACCTGATCGAACAGAAGCGCGGGTTCGCGGCGGCCGTCGGAATGGGCGCCGATGCCATAGTGATCGAGTGCATGGCGCTGCAGCCGACTCTTCACTGGGTCGCTGAACGCATGCTGGTCCGGGCCACGCATGCCGTGATCACCAACGCCCGTCCAGACCATCTGGATGTGATGGGGCCCGAAGAATCCGATGTCGCCAAAACGTTGTCGGCGATCATTCCACCCAACGGCATGGTGTTCACGGCCGAGCGTCGCAACCTGGACATCATCAGTGCGGCGGCACAGGATCGCAAGGCTAGCCTGGTCGCGGTGACCGAGGAGGACGTCGCCCGGATTACCCCCGCGGACATGGCCGGCTTTTCCTACCGCGAGCACCCGGAAAACGTCGCGCTTGCCCTGAAGGTTCTCTCGTCGCTCGGAATCGAACGAGACGTGGCAATCCAGGGGATGTGGAAGGCGCATCCCGATCCGGGAGCCTTGAACGACTATGTGATCAATTACTTCAGTCGTCGCATCGTTTTCGTGAACGGATTCGCGGCAAACGATCCTGAGTCCAGCAGAACCATATGGGAGGCGGCTGTTGCCCGCCATCCCCAGGAAAAGCGGGTTATCGCCATTTTCAACATGCGTCAGGACCGGCCGGCCAGGACGCTTCAGATGGTGAACGACACCGATTTCTGGAACAAGGCGGACAGGGTGATCGTCATGGGCACCGGCGCATACCAGTTCATCAAGGCCGCCATCCGGAAGGGGATGGATCCGGCCATCTTCATCGACACTTCCGACGAGGATGTTGTCGGAATATTCGAACGCATTCTGGATAACTGCACGGACTCAAACCTGGTAATCGGGATGGGAAACATCGGAGGCTACGGCCTTCCACTGGTGGCCTATTTCCGGAACCGCAGCGAAGTCGGAGGTTGACTGTCATGCTGACCGAGATTCTTCCGGTGTCGATCGGGTTCGGTATCGTCACCGGTGTCCTGTTTTCAGAGGCGTTCGGCATTGCCACCGGCGGAATTGTCGTTCCTGGCTACCTGGCGATGTTCATGAACAAGCCGCTGGCGATCGCGCTGACCGTCGGGGCTGGTTTCCTGACGTACGCGGTGGTGCGCACCCTGTCCATGTACCTGATCATCTTCGGCCGGCGTCGCACGGCCCTGATGATTCTCATGGGATATCTGGTGGGCGCGCTGGTGAATCAGTTTTCCGGTCAGGAGGCGACCGGCATCGAGGTCGTCGGATACATCATTCCGGGCCTGATTGCTCTCTGGATGGATCGGCAGGGCATCGTTCAGACACTGGCGTCCTTGACGATCGTCACCGTAATCGTGCGCCTGGCGCTTGTCGTCACCGGGGCCGTCGAACTGGGGATGTAAATGAAGAAGCTTTACTGGAGACCCCGCAAGGTTTCGACGGTAGTGCTGGTTATGGTGGCACTGGTGTCCGTCGCTGCTGTCGTCGTGGTGGAGTTCAACACCGTCTCGCGCGAGCGAATCTATTACAAGGAAAAGGTCGCCGCGGCACGGCTTGCGTCCGTGGCGTTCGACGCCATCAGGGCCGAGAGACTCAAGACTGGTCATCCGATCAACTATGAATTCGACCCCGCCGGGACGGGAATGCTTGGAGAGGCCAACAGCGCGGTCACGACCAACCCGGGATACATCACCTCCAAGCGCAGCGCGGCCAATCCGAACTTCGCGGCGGTCGCCCTGTATCTGATGAAGCGGGCCGGGCTGAAGAAAGGGGACACCATCGCCATCGGCATGACGGGGTCCTTCCCCGGGATGAACATCTGCGTACTCTCCGCGGCGCACGTGCTGGGACTCAAGCCAATCATCATCACCAGCGTCGGATCCTCCCAGTGGGGCGCCAACTTCACGGACTTCATGTGGCCGGACATGGAGAGGCTTCTGAACGAGCGCAACATCATTCCGTTCCAGTCCGAGGCGATGACCAGGGGTGGCATCGACGACAACGCCCTGGGACTGGATGAGGAAGCCATCACGTTGATCGACGCATCCATCGAGCGAGGCGGTCGGCCGGCGCTTCAGGTCAGAAATTACAAGGACAGTTACGACCGCCGCATGGAGATATACAACCAGGCGTCCGGCGAGGCTCCGATCAAGGCCTACATCAACATCGGCGGTGGAACGGTTTCCGTGGGAAGGTCGGTTGGAAAGAAGATTTTCGACGTCGGCCTGAACATGGATGTCCATACAGGCGTGACGTCGTCCGACGAGTCGGTGATGATGTACTTCGCGCAGCGACAGATACCTGTCCTGCATTTCTCCAAGTTCAACGGGCTGGCCGAGAAGTTCCAGCTTCCTGTGAACCCGCAGACGGCCCAGAAGCCGGGGCAGGGCCCGGTTTTTGTTTCGCAGGCCTACAACAGGTATCTGGCCGGAGCCTTTGTCGTGGTAATCCTGCTTCTGATGGTGGCTTTCGTCAGGATGGACTGGGGTTACAGGCTCTTCAAGGCAAACAGGAACCCCTCGTCATCGCATGATTCCGCGCCCGAGCAGTCCGTGTGAGTCGTTACCGGGTCTGATCCCCGGCATGCGTCGGTGAACCGGCAGTCGGTGGAGATTGTGGCCCCTTTTCGTCCGAACCTCGCGAGGTGAACAATGAAGGCGTACCACGGGTCGATAGTAACGTGTGACGGGGCGGACTCGGTCCGCTCATGGCTGGTCGAGGAACGTGGCCGGATAGCGTGGGTCGGGAATGAGCTTCCCGAGCGTTTCGCCGGTGCCGAGAGGGTCGAACTGGCGCCGGGGGCCGCGCTCGTACCGTCGTTCGCCGACACGCACATGCACTTCGCCTCGTTCGCGTTGTTTCATTCAGGCCTGGATGTCAGGTCCGCGCGCGGCATACCCGAGATCCAGCAGAGGTTGAAGGAATTCGCAGCGAGATGTCGGGCCGACATGGTGGTGGGTTTCGGCGCCTCGGTTCACAGTGTCTCGGAGCGGCGCCTGATAACCCGCGAGGAACTGGACGCTGCCTGTCCGGATCGTCCCGTGTTCATCGTGAAGTATGACGGACACGCGTGTCTGGTGAACTCGAAGCTGATCTCGATGCTGCCCTCCCATATCAGTGGTCTGCGCGGGTATCACGCGGACACTGGCGAGATGAATCAGGAGGCCTACTTCGCGTGCACCGATTTCGTGACGAACGCGATTCCTCCGCTGCAGGTAGTCCGTAACATGGCGGTTGCCGCGGCCGAACTGGTCAGTCGAGGCATCGGCAAGGTCGATGACGTGTCCGGGGTCGGTTTTCCTAAGGACCTGGACGTGGACCTGGAGCGCTGGTTCGCAAGGGGGCTTGCCAGCGGCCTTCAGATGCGGATTTTTTTCCAGACGATGGACATCGCGAAGGTGCGGCGTCGTGGACTGCCCCGGATTGGCGGGTGCTTCGCGACCGCTCTTGACGGATGTTTCGGCAGCATGGACGCCGCTCTTCTTGAACCGTATCGCGGCACGGACAGTCGCGGCGTTCTGTTCTACGATGACGCCACGGTCAGAAAATTCTGTATCGATGCCAACAGGGCCGGGCTTCAGATCGAGATGCACGCCATAGGCGACGCCGCGTTTGTGCAGGCGGTGGACGCCATCGAGGCGGCTCTGCGCGACACGCCCCGACAGGATCATCGACATGGGATTATCCATGCATGCCTTCCCACGCCGGACGGACTTCGGAAGTGCGCGGAACTGGGCATACACATCCCGCTGCAGCCGGGATTCCTGGCGTGGGAACTGGAGCCGCTCCAATACATCGAGTCAATCCTGGGCGACCGCGCGTTCGAGATCAGTCCGTTGCGCACGATGGCCGATCTCGGCGTGCGGATGAGCGGCGGTTCGGACGCCCCCTGCACGTTGCCCGATCCGATCGCCGGCATGCACGCCGCGTGCAATCATTACGTGGCCGGACAGTCGCTGACACCGCGCGAGGCTTTAAGCCTTTACACGATCGACGGCTTCAGGACGACGTTCGATGACGGCGAACGTGGCTCGCTGGAGAAGGGAAAGTGCGCGGACATGGTCATCCTGGATGCTAATCCGCTTGACACGCCTGCGTCCGAACTCGGTTCGATCAAGGTGGACAGGGTCATTCTGGCCGGACATGAGTACGACGGCGCGGTTCCTGGAGCAGTAGCCACGATGCTCAGGGGATTGTTTTCCAGAGGTCAGGTCTAGTCGAGGATATGTGCAATAGTGTTGTGGCCTTTGAGCCCGTCGCCATTGTATTATCCGGCGCTTTTGAATAATCTAGGGCAAGACAAGGGCAGATGGCTCGATTCCAGCGGGTGCAGCGTAAGGCTGTACCGCAGGGATCGGATGCGATCCGGCTTCGGCCGGAAGCTGGCGGGGTATGGAAGGATCGCCACAAAGACTGGAGAACTCCGATTCCGATATCAACGTCTGGAAGAGTCGGATTGAATATCTGGCTAAGATCGGCAAGGCGAGCGACGGTCTTGTCTACATTCTTCGGAACGATCCCGATGATCACTGGACCGTTTCGTTTGTCGACGGCACTCTGCCGATTCCGCACCCATATCACACCGAGAATGTGGGCGGTCGCCGTATCGAAGACATCATTCCCAGGTCGGTATTCAACATCATCAGTCCCGTTCTGAAGGCGGCATTTCAGGGCATCGAAGGATCCTATGAGGTCGAGTACACGCCGGGAATGTGGCTTTTGGGAAGGGTCAAGCCCTTTGAGGTGGATGCCGACGGCCGGGTGCTTCAAATCATTTCCACGAACGGCGACGTCACCCTGCAGAAGATCGCCGAGCACGAGCGCGAGCAGCAGCGGGAGCGTCTGGAAGCTCTCGTCCGGGCTTTGCCGGATCTGATCTTCGTGTTCGATCGAAATGGCGTGTTTCTTGGTTACAACACGGGCGTCTCCCATGACCTGCTTGTTTCTCCATCACAGTTCATCGGCGCGTCGCTTGAGGACATCCTTCCGCCGGATGTGGCCGCCGAGGCTCGACGCGTGCTTGAAGTCGTGGCCATGACGTCGGGCAGCGGGGAACTCAAGTATTCCCTTACGTTGAACGGTCAGACCGAATACTTCCACGCCCGCATGGTTCCGCTCGGAGAGGAACAGATTCTGGCCGTGGCAAGGAATATTACCGACCTGGTGACGGCGCGGCGAGACGAGGAACTGGTGTCCGCGCAGCTCGAAGTGGCAAGCAAGGTCGCCGGACTGGCGTACTGGTCCTGGGATGTTGAACGCCGTGAGATGCGATGGTCGCCAGAGGTCTTCGCGATGCTGGGAATCGAACGCGCGGAGCCCCCGACGCTCGAGGAACTGTATTCGTTGCTGAACCCGGACGTGGTTTCCCGGGTCAGGGCGGTTGCGTTTGAGACGATCGAGACCTCGGAGATGCGGCAGATAGAGTTCAGCATCGACCGCGGTAACCGCGATGTCAGACACTTCCTGACCAGCATGGAGATCTCGCGGGACACGTTGTCGAACAAGGGCATCCTTCATGGGGCCATCCAGGAAATTACCGAGGTGCGGCGACTGGAGGCCCAGTTGCTGCAGTCTCAGAAGATGGAGTCGATCGGGCGCTTCGCCGGGATGATGGCGCATGACTTCAACAACATGCTGCAGGTGATCCGCGGCTATGCCGAGGTTCTCGGGGGTGCGGTTGCGGATCAGCCGAAGCAGTCGGCTTACGTCGGTTCAATTCTTGAGGCCGCCGACAAGGCCGGTGCGCTGGTGAAGCGGATCCTGGGATTCAGCCGCCAGTCGGACATGGTCGTTCTCGAGATGCCGATTGACCAGGTGATCCGGGAACTGGCCGGGATGATAGGACCCTTGATGGGGACGCACGTCCAGTTCGAGATCAGAACGGGGTGCGGTTCGACGACCTGCAATCTGGACAAATCGGGTTTCGAACAGGCGGTCGTGAATCTGGCGGTGAATGCCCGGGACGCTATGCCGGAAGGCGGAAAGCTGCTTGTCGAGACATCGCTGCTGCCGCGTGGCCTGGAATCCGTCGAAAGCAGGATGGCCTGGCCGTGGCTGACCGAGCGCGACTATGTGACTATCGACATATCGGACACCGGTACCGGCATTCCGGAGGACATCGTCGAGCGCATCTTCGAGCCATTCTATACAACCAAGCCGGCCGAGGAAGGCACCGGTCTGGGGCTTTCAACTTCATATTCGATCATCCGGCGTCACGAGGGCGTGCTTTACGTCAAGGACACCGGCAGCGGCGGGACCAGATTCAGAATCCTGTTGCCGGTTGTAACGCCCGATCAGACATCGAACGTTCAGAAAAGCCGGCGCGCCGGGTGACCTTAATCCGATCGCTTTCCCGGTCATCCGATCCTGTTTCTCCAGCGATTGAAGACTGTCTCGTCCCAGGTCCGCGGATAACGCTTGAAAAGCGAGGCTGCCTTGTGGCCCCTGATCAGCGCCCTGAGCAGAGGCATGAGCAGGCTGGCGCCCGCGGTGGTCCGCAGGAAGGCGCCTGTCCGTCCAAGCAGTCCGGCCGGGGAGAATTCCAGATGCATCCGCCAGAACGACGGTCCCATCATTCCGCCGGCTGCCATGAAGGACAAAACCGGGGCGCGAGGCGCGGTGAAGACGAAGTCCTTGATGGAGCCGAGGAACGCCAGCCACGAGAATCGGGGAAAGAAGGCGGCGGGGTATGCCCAGAGCGTCCGGATTCCGGGGTCCTGTGCCTCGATTGCGGTCACGGCGGCATCGGCGGCCATGAGCGCGGCCCTGGCCGTGTTGGAGACGCCCGAACCGTTTGAGGCCTCGGCCATGCACGCGCAGTCGCCGATCAGCATCAGACCCGGCATGACCAGGCCGTCAAACGGGCGCCTGAGCGGGATCATGAAGCGCCGTCCGGGCCTGATGACATCTCCCGTTCCCTGGCAGGTTCGCACCATGTCGGCGGCAGCCTCGGCCGGATCGATGTCCGGAGAAAACGCGCCCGCGAACACGTCAACCAGTCCGTCCGGTTCCCGGCTCAGCCACGTGATCGCGTCGGAACTGGACATGCAGATTACCGAGCCCAGGGCCGGGTTGGTGTCTGCAAGCACCTCGCGCCACGTCCTGAGGAGCGCGTCGCGGGGAAGTTCGGGCTCGAAGCCGTATCTGTGGGCCAGTTCCGGTGGAACCTGCCGTCTGAGCACCGCGGCGACCCCGGACGTGTCGGCGGTGATGGTCGACGTGATCCGTTCGACCCGGCCGTCCAGGTCCTCGACCTCGACTCCGACGCAGCATCCGTCCTGAATCACCGGTCCGCGTACCCGGGTCTCGAACCTGAACTCGACGCCATCCTGGCGTGCCCGCTGGACCAGCCTGGCAGCGAAAGGCCTTCGTTCGATGTTTACCTTGTCCGGGGGCATGGCGCACATGAAGGTCGTTGGATGCCCGTTCACCACCAGCCTGAAACGAAACGGGTAGCGCGCCTCGGGAGGTTCCGGTGGCGCCAGTCCGATCTCGTCGAACAGGTCGGTGTCAAGCGTGTCCCACCAGTCATGTCCCAGCAGGGCCTCTGTCGAGGCGTCGAGCACGAGGACCCGGTGACCGGCTTTAGCCACGCGTGATGCGAACACGCAGCCGGCGGTACCCGCGCCGACCGCTATCGCGTCGTAATCCATGAGATTCCCCCAGTCCTTCAGCCGAAGAAAATGTGAGAGAAGAAGACCGCGGCCGCCATCCCGGTCAGATCCGCCAGAAGCGCCGGCCAGATCGCGTGCCGGATTCTGGTGATGCCGACCGAGCCGAAGTAGACGGCGAGGACGTAGAACGTCGTCTCGGTGCTGCCCTGCATGACGCCGGCCACGAATGCCGAGAAACCGTTCGGATTCGAGGCGGTCAGTTCACTGAGAACGCCGAACGCCCCAGAACCGGTCAGTGGCCTGAGGATCGCCATCGGAAGCACGTCGGCCGGCATCCCGACCAGGGATGTGACCGGTTCCAGCAGGTTGACCAGGATATCGAAGGCGCCCGAGGCGCGGAACATGCCGATGGCGACCAGAATCATGACCAGGAACGGGATGATGCGCACCGCCGTGTTGAAGCCTTCACGGCCACCGTCGCAGGCGGCTTCGTAGACGTTGACGCCGCGGCGGTATCCAAAGAGAAGCAGGGCGAGCATGATGATGGGGACCAGCCACCACTTGAGGATATCCGACCCGAGCCCGTCCGCGCCGGTCGTGACGACGCGGTAGGTGACGGCGGCAAGGCCGAGGGCGACGACCGCCAGCGGGATGACACGGTTCCCGATGCCGGTCCCGTCTGAAGAACCTTCGTCATCCGGAACCACGACGGCATCCCCGGTTCCAACGGACGTGTCGGTTGCGGGGTCGTCGGCCTGCATGGTCATTCCCGGAGGATTGGGGCGCAACCGGTTGAACAGCAGCGCCGCCACGATCGCCACTCCGGTTGAACACATGGTGGCCAGCAGTCCCGGAACAAGAATATCGGCCGGGTTTTTCGCGCCGGCGGCCGCGCGCATCCCGATCACTCCGAGCGGCAGCAGGGCGATGCTGCTGGTGTTGATGGCCAGAAACAGGATCATGGCGTTGGATGCCTGCCCGCCCGCGGGGGCCAGCTTGTTCAGTTCCATCATCGCCTTGATCCCCATGGGCGTCGCCGCGTTGCCAAGGCCGAGCATGTTCGCGGCGAAGTTCATTATCATCGCGCCCATCGCCGGGTGTTCGGGGGGCACGTCGGGGAAGAGACGGGTCATGACCGGCCGAAGCGTCCGCGCGATCATGGTCATCAGGCCGCCGTTCTCGGCGATCTTCATCAGGCCCAGCCAGAGCGTCATCACACCGATCAGCTTCACGGCCAGTTCGACCGCCGACATGGCTGAGTCGAAGCCCGCCTTCGTGACGGCCTCCATCCGGTTGGTGGCGATGCCGGCCAGGATCGGGATGACCATCATCCAGAACCAGATGTGATTGATGACGGGAGCCTTCTTCTTCAACGGGGTGCCTCTCCGTGGTCGCCTGAAGATAGCCCGGATCCTCCGGGTACGTGAAACTGGCGACAGGGTTCCGTAGGGGCGAATGACAATTCGCCCTTTCCGAGGCCGGCCCAAAGGGCCGCCCGTTCATGCTGAGCCCAGGCACGAGGCTGACGCCGCAGGCGACGCCGAGGCCCTGGGATCATGGCGCCCCCCTCCCCCAACGGCGAATGTGATTCGCCGCTACGAGGACAGATACGGGCATTCCTCCCGCCCCATACGAAGAGCGTAATCCCACAACGGCGCAGAGGGTACCCGTCAACCGGGGAACTCTCGGAAGCGCGCGACACCTTGAGGGGCATTGGTATCCCGTCGCGCGCTGAGAGCGTAGCGGCGCGGATGGGGCCAGGC
>JAGOFO010000082.1 GCA_017997155.1 Myxococcota bacterium | reverse complement strand
GGAAGACACGTTCCATTCTCGCAGTAATCGTCGCGCGTGCAGTTTTCACCGTCCTCGCAAGCGGCGCCGTCCGCCGGCACCACCTCGCACCTTCCGCCGGGGATCCCGGTGTTACAGACACATGCCTGGCACTGATCGAGATCAGCGCACTCAGCGGCACAATCCTGCATCACCGTCAGTTCGGTGCAGACCATCGGAACATCGGGCAGATCGGAAGCGTCCGCGTCGTCCATGGAATCCGTCGGCACGTCCGACTCGACGTCATCAACCACGTCACTGTCGAAACCTGGATCGAACGAATCCGTTCCGTCGTGACCGGACTCGACATCCTCTGCGTCATCCGCCGCGATGTCCAGGACAGTATCCTCGGACACACCTTCGTCGCGACCAAGGTCATCCCCGGGCGACGGATCACCGCAGGCAGCCAACAGAACCAACAGGAATACCGGCACCAGACGCCGCATCTTGACTCCTTCGCCAACCCCCGCGTCAGGCTCGCCGCCGTGGCGGCCGAACGGTTTGAATTATCCATGAATAGAAGGGAGATTGGCAATGACGTAACCACATTTGCCAGGAATTCGGCACCTGACACGTCACATGCCAAACGTTATCTCTTGACGGATACGACCTGAAGGGCTACATTATGGCGCCCTTGTGTTTAGAGGAAAGACAAATGGCAAGATGCGAACTGACAGGGAAAAGAAGACTCCGGGCCAATAAGGTTTCCCATGCAAATAACAGGACTCCCCGCTGGCAGCACCCGAACATCCAGTCAAAGAGGGTCTGGGTCGAAGAACTTAACGCCAACGTGCGGCTGACTCTCTCGGCGCGCGCGCTGAAGTCAGTGTCGAAGATGGGTCTGGTCGCTTATGCCCGCAAAAATGGCCTTGACCTGGCCAAGCTCGTCGACTGAACATCCCCAGCGCGTTTTGGTTATAATAGTCCCCGGATTGACACATTGATGGCATCTTTCTTTATACCGGGGGAACCATGAAAACAAAAATATCTGTAATCCTGACAACAGGGCTCGCATGCGCGTCGCTGATTTCACTCGTCGCCTGCGAGGGTGCAGATCCTCGTAGGGTGGGCGAATTCTGTCTCGAGGAAGAGGACTGCGAAAGCGGCCTCTGCTACGACTCGAAATGCCTGAATCCCGATTCTGATTACGACGGCGACGGTCTCCGCAACGGCATTGAGAAGAACATCACGGGAACCGACTACGGTCTCGCCGACACGGACGGCGATGGCGTTCCGGATGGTGTCGAGGTCGGCGCGTCGCCTTCGTCGCCCGCGGATGGCGATGGAGACGGTATTCATGATGCGCTGGAGTCGCTGGCCCTGACTGCCGACCCTGACAAGGACTGCATCCCGGACCAATACGACCCGGACAACAACAAGGCCGACGTGGACTTGGTCAAGGTCGCCGATCTTCACTGCTCGCGAAAGGGCGTGTGCGGCGATTCCTTCGAGAAGGTCACGGCGACCTGCGAGGCGGGCGAACCTGTCTGCGACTACTCCGCAACCGACAACTGGGAGTCCACCGAGGCATCGTGCGATGGAAAGGACAACGACTGTGACGGTAAAACCGACGAGGAGCTGGTAGCACCCGATCAGCCTGCATGCCTTACGGCCGGTGTATGCGCCGGTAACGAATCCTCCATCTTCAGGCTCTGCAAGGCGGGGACCTGGCAATGCGAGTACTCGAGGGTCCCGGACTTCGAAGCTATCGAGAGTTCATGCGACGGCGTGGACAACAACTGCGACGGAGAGACCGACGAAGGCCTGATCGACCAGGAGTGCTTCAACCGAAACGAATATGGAAAGTGTCCGGGGCTGACCGTCTGCACGATCTACGAGGGAGTCTCCTGCGAAGGCCCTCAGCCGATGGCGGAAATCTGTAACGGCATCGACGATAACTGCAACGGCAGCACCGACGAAAACCTGACGGGACAGGAATGTGTCCGTGAAAACGAATACGGTACCTGCGCAGGCATAACGGTGTGTGACACCTCGACCAGTGGAACCAACTGCAGCGCACCGCTCCCGGCCCCCGAGACCTGCGACTCGATTGACAACGACTGCGACGGAGACACCGACGAGGAGGCTATCTGCGACCGCGTGGCCACCCTTAAGGTCATCGTGCACGGGGCCTTGCTGCCGCAGTTGAAGCTCAAGGGGACAGCTAATACCACCGTTACAAGCCACGAACCTGTCGAGGGCGCGACAGTCAGGTTCTACCTGGATGCCTGCCCGATCTCGGAGACCGATACGACAGAGCCCGCATGGACAGGAACGACCGAGGCCGACGGAACCCTCCTGATGCCCGTTCAGGCAGGTTACTGGTGCCTCCAGGTCGAGGCGGAGGGCTACCAGACACTTCAGTCTTACGGGATTCAGGCCAACGCATCCGATTACATTCCTCTGGACCTGGTCCTGCTGCTGAACGGAATGACCGTTACGCAGCTCTCGATCTGCGGCCGCGTTTTCGAGATGCCGGATATGACAACGGAGACCTCGGGAAGTACCGACACACCGGATGCGATGACCCCGATTTCGAACGTACTGGTTACCCTGACGGACGTCGCGGCCCAGACCGAGATTACCTCGACCATCTCGGATGAAAATGGGTTCTGGTGCATGTTCGGCCTGCCGACGATGCCTTCGGACGGAATGGTATCGATCACCGGCACGAAGGAACTCTACTATCAGTCTGGATACGACTTCATGGTCGAACCGAACGTGCTGTATTTCCAGATATTGACGCTGCCGAAGATGGACACGACAGAGACCGAATGCCTTTCCGAGTCGTTCGAACAGGCCCCCGAAATCTCACCGTGGACGGTCGAGGACATACTCGACCCGATGGCGACATGGCAGACGCTCACCTCCGGAAGTTGTATCGCCCAGGGATACACTCTTGGCTGCGTCACCCCGTACGAGAACGAATCACAGGAAACAGTCGCTGGATCGTTGCTCTGCACAGACCCGCCTGTCTGGCAGGATGGGTGCATCCCTGAAACGGGTTCGCTGCCGACTGCCTTCTCCGGCAACGGTTTCGCCTGGTTCGGCAACCTCAAGTCCTGCAGCTACGCCGACGTGATGACCGCATGCGACTCGCCGTCGGTCAGGGTCGGCGGCAGCCTGGTTTCGCCGTGGATCAACGGCTATGAAGCGTGGACGCTCTACATGACATTCCGCAGCGCGTGGGAAGTCGAGAGCAACGGCAAGGAAACGGACATCATGTATGTCGAGGCCCAGACCTCGCCGATGTCCGAGACCGGAGCATGGTCGCTGCTCGGCCTCATCAAGGAAATGGCTCCCGAGACACCGTTGCTGGTTCACCGTGCCACGTCTACCCCGTCATTCACGTCAGGGGGCGAAGGTTCCGGGCCCGTCTGGCAGCAATACCGAGTCGACCTGTCCGCGTTCAGCGGCGATTTCTTCAGGGTGCGCTTCCGTTTCGACTCGATGGACGGCGTCACCAACTACCTGAGAGGCTGGCAGATCGACGACGTCAGCATCCGCGGTATCGGATGCGGTCAGCCGACATTGAACTGAAACGGAAAACATGGACCCGAACGTCCCCCTGAAGATCCCCGCAAAGGTCAGACGCAGACTCGAAGCCGTCTCCGGAATGGAGCGGGAGCCCATCACCACCACTGCATTCCGGGATCTGATACGAAAAGCCCGGGTGCTGAACGCGCCGCTCGACGGCTACTCGGATCCCGCCTGGCGCACGGTCTGCCTCAGGCGGGGTGCCGGGCTGGGCTTCACCGAGATGGTACCTGCGATAGCGCTCGTCTATGGTTCAGAGGACGCGATTCGCAGATTGAAAAGGGCGGTCGACGAAGATGTCCTGGCTATTCAAATCGAGGGCAGCCGGCCCGAGATAATGGTTCGGGCCGCGCTGATAGCCCGGGGAGCCGGTGCGGATGTGATCGACATCAACGCCGGATGTCCCTCGCCACGCGTGACCAATTCGGGTGCTGGTTCAGCACTGCTTTCCGACCTTGATCTGCTTTACAGGATCGTCGCCGAGGTAAAGGCCGCCGTCGATATTCCGGTAACAATGAAATTCAGATCCGGTCCCACCCTGGACAAAATCGTTGTCGACGAAGTCGCCTCCATGGTGAACGAACTCGATCTGGCCGCGGTGACGCTGCACCCGCGCGCACGTTCCCAGGCCTACCGCGGCACGGCGGACTGGTCGTTGATATCCCGCCTCAAGCAGATCTGCCGCGTGCCGGTTGTCGGCAACGGTGATATCCGATCAGGTCGGGATGCCGTCAAAATGGTCGCTCAGACCGGCTGTGACGCCGTGATGGTGGCACGCGGCGCGATCGGGAATCCCTGGCTGTTTCGCGAGATTCGGGATGCGCTGGAAGGCGGGAGCGCTCCGATGGTCATTGACAGGTCCGAGTGGGAAAAAACGCTCTGGGAACACTTCGACCTTCTGGTGGCCTTCGTAGAAGACGACGAGCACACGGCCGCACGACTGTTTCGAAAGCATCTGGCCCGCTACACTCGTGGCATGGTCGGCGGTTCGCTGTTCCGAAAAGGGCTGGCCGGCATCAATGACCGGGAGAGCATGACCGAGGCCCTGGCCATGCTGATGTCGCACTCTGAACAGGCCGGCGGTTTTGTGTTTTCGGCCGCCGGGCCCGATGATACGTTCTGACACTGGACGCTTTGACGGAGAGGTTGCGTTGAAAGGACCTGACAGCCTGATCGTGAAGGACGCCTTGACGCTGTGCACGGGATTCCTCGATCGAAAGGGTTCGCCAAGCGCACGCCTGGACTCGCAGATTCTGATCGCCCATGTGCTGAGCGTTCGCAGGCTCGACCTCTATCTGACGCCGGATCGACCGCTGACCGTCTCCGAGCGCGACCGACTCAGGGAATTGCTCGTCCGACGTGGCAAAGCCGAGCCGGTGGCCTATCTTGTCGGTCGGAAGGAATTCTTTGGATTCGATTTCATGGTGAACCGGGACGTGCTGATACCACGCCCGGAGACCGAATCCATCGTGGATACCGCACTCGAGCTTCTGAACGCCAGCCAGGCTTCACGGACGCGTCAGGTCGCCGATATCGGCACCGGTTCGGGCGCGATCGCATGCGTCCTGGCCGCGAAATCCAGCGCTATCGCCGTGACCGCCACAGATACCTCGACAGCCGCGATCGAGGTGGCCGGCATGAACGCCAGGGCACTTGGAGTGGACGATCGAATCACATTCGTCAGGACCGATATCCTGCTGGACGTGATTGAACCGGAAAGGTTCGATCTGATAGTGTCCAACCCTCCCTACATCGCACTTGCTGAACGCGACATCACGGACGCGGCCGCGCGCGATTTCGAGCCGGAGACCGCCCTTTTCTCGGGTCCGGACGGGACTGACTGCACTTTCGACATCATCGACGCGGCGATACCTCGTCTCGCACCGGGGGGCAGCCTGATCCTCGAGGTCGGCTCGCCACGCCAGTCTAAACTGGTCGCCGACAGGTTGAACGACTCATTCGGTCATGTGAACAGTATCAAGGATCCAGGTGGTTTCCTGCGCGGGTACGTCGCGTCGGAACCGAAGACATACCAATCCAGGGGGAAAACGAATTGAAAGAAGGATTCAGGTGCGGGGTCGTTGCGATCGCGGGCCGTCCAAACGTCGGCAAGTCGACTTTCCTGAACCATTTGATGGGCAGCAAGATCGCCATCGTCACACCAAAGCCGCAGACCACCAGGGATCGCATCCTCGGGATCTGGTCGGACGAAGAAGCTCAGATCCTGTTTCATGACACGCCTGGCATACACCAGTCGGAACGTCCACTGAACCGCCGGATGATCGCGACCGCTCTTGATGCGTGTAAAGACGCCGACGCAATCCTGATGATGACGGACGCGAAACGTCCCATCGCCGCGACCAGGGATGACGCGCAGGTACTTGAAAGAGTGATTGCCGCCAACAAGCCGCTGGTACTGGCGATCAACAAAGTGGATTTGATCGATAAGCCGCTGCTGCTTCCACTAATCATGGCATACTCCAAGGCTGCGCCTTTCAAGGCCGTGGTGCCTATCAGCTCGAAAACCGGCAGCGGGGTCCAGGCTGTTGTCAAGGAACTGATTGGATGCCTTCCGGAAGGCGAGCCGCTCTATCCGGAAGATGAAATCAGCGATCGGCCGATGCGCTTTCTTGCCGCAGAGATCATCAGGGAAAAGGTCACGCTCTTCACACATCAGGAAGTTCCCTACTCGACGGCCGTGACCATCGACTCGTGGGTCGACGGCGCAAAAGGTGGCGCCACAAAGATCACGGCGACGATTCACGTCGAGCGCGACTCACAGAAGGCAATCGTGATAGGCAAGGCAGGGGCGATGCTGAAACGCATTGGAACGGCGGCACGCCAGGACATCGAACAGATGTCCGAGTCGCGTGTGATGCTGACACTCAATGTGGCGACCCGCGAGAACTGGACAGAATCGGATCGCGAGCTTGACAGACTGCTCGGCTGAAATCCGCAAAGGATCGTGTCACTCGTGAGCCAGAAGCTGCCTGATCTTCTGCCCCTCGATACACTTGAAGCAGTTTGATTCCTTCAGTCCGAAGGCGTTCGCCTCGACGAAAAGGTCGAGACACTGCCTGACCGACATCTCTGACTGCATCGTTCTGCAAAAGAAAGGGGATTCCATCTTCAACTGTGACTTTCTGCTGTCTTCGTTCGGCATCATTCGCAAAGTTCCTTGTACTCCAAACCGCACGGGGAGCCCGGATTGGTGGTAGATTATTCAGGACGGTTTGGAAACCGTCAAGGATGCAGATGACAGAAGCCCTGTTCTATAAGGGGGAAGACGATGATTCTGGGGATCACCGGCCTGATCGCTTCGGGTAAGGGAAGTGTCGCGGAAATCCTGAAAAATGGTGGATTTGAATACTTCTCGCTGTCCGATGAGATCCGGATATCTCTTGCGGATCAGGGTATTGAACCTGGACGCGACGCCATGACCGCCGAGGGAAACAGGATCCGCCACGAAGAAGGCGCGGGCGCCCTGGCAGGCAGGGTGGTCAAGCGATTCACCGACGGCGTCAACCAGGTGGTCGATTCGATCAGGAATCCCGAAGAGGTTGCTGTGCTCAGGAAGTGCGACAACTTCTTCCTGGTCGCCGTCGAGTCTCCGATCGAGGTCCGATTCGCCAGGCTGCATGAACGCGCGAGACCAGGCGACCCCGACACTCTCGAAGGATTTCTGGCGGCCGAGGAACGTGAACTGGCAGGCGCCGACCCTGCCGCCCAGCAGCTCGTCGCCACAATGAAGCTGGCCGATTTCTCGATCAACAACGGCGGTACGGTCGAGGCACTCGAGAATGCCGTCAGGAACGTGTTCCGCGAGGCATCGGCAAGAGTGACCAGACCTTCGTGGGACGAATACTTCATGAGGATCGCGTCTGTGGTCGCGACACGCTCGAACTGTGCCAAACGACACGTCGCCGCCGTGGTAGTCAAGGACAGCCGCATAGTCTCGACTGGATACAACGGCACGCCACGTGGGACGACCAACTGCTCGGCCGGCGGCTGTCCAAGGTGCCTGTCTCTGGTTCCTTCCGGCGAAAACCTGGGTGAATGCGTCTGCTCGCACGCCGAGGAAAATGCCATCACGCAGGCCGCCTATCACGGCGTCAGTCTGAAGCAGGCGACCATCTACACCACCTTCATGCCGTGTGTCATGTGCACCAAGATGATCATAAATGCCGGCATCATCGAAGTCGTGTACCGCAGTCCGTATCCCCTCCCCGCCTCTGCCAACGACCTTTTCCGACAGGCCGGCGTCACGACCAGACAGATACGTTGAAGTAGTTCCATTCCATTGACAAAACCGCCTAAAAGCCCTACATTTCGCGGCCGGAGGTGGCGTATATGGCAAGAGTCACTGTTGAAGACTGTCTCGATAACGTAACTAACAGGTTCGCACTGTGCATTCTGGCCGCCCGGCGCGCCAGGGCGCTGCTGGACGAGGCAGAACCCCTCGTTGAAACATCGAACAGGGAAGCCGTCACCGCCCTGCGCGAAATCGCCGACGGCAAGATCGGATTCCGGCGCGACGTTCGCGAAATGCTCCGCCTGCCCGCGCATCACACGCACGGTAACAAATGACTTTCCCGGGGACATCCGCGGCACGCAGACTCGTACTGCTGGCGATGTTCCTGGTTCTTCTGTGCTCCTGCGCCACAATCAGATATCCGTTGCCCGCCGAGGATCTCAGAATTACTGACCCGAGTGTTCTGATCGCCCGCCTCGAATCAAGACGCGCAAGGATCTCCACCGTCTCGACCACGGGAAGAATCTCGGCGAAACTGTCCGGGATGCCGATGTCAGGCAGGATTACCACGCTGGTGAACGCGACCGGTCTGGTACGTCTGGACGCATGGACTCCGACATGGGACCTGGTGGGGTCCTTCACCGGCGACCCGGATACGTTTCTTTACCTTTCGCGATTCGAAGGATTCTGCAAGACAGGAAACAGCAGTCGGGCAGCCATATCCCGGGTTCTCCCGATTGGACTGGACTACTCGTCCCTGGCGCGCATCCTGTTGGGTTCGGCGCCGCTACCGGCAGAGGTCGAGTTCCGAATCGCCTGGGACACCAGGACTGGGCTGTGGCTTCTGTCGGGCCAAACAACCCAGGGACATCTGGTACGAATCTGGGCCGAGGGTGACGGCGTTGCGCGCAGGGTCGTGATGAACGGGCCTGACGGCAACGCGGATGTCAGATTCGAAGACATAATCCAGGTGGACGGCGAGAGGTTCCCCACGAACATCATCATCGAGATGGACAGCTACCGGACTTCTCTGGTATTCAAGGAAATCAGTGTCAATGAAATGACCGGGTCCGATGACTTCCAGCAGATCTGCCCGGAAGGCTTCCCGATCATCAGCGTCGAGTGACGGAGGTCCAGATGAGTGTCGAGTCTCGCGGCGTTTTCGTGGTCTTCGAGGGACTCGACGGCGCTGGTACGACCACGCAGACCAGACTCCTGACTTCCTCGCTGGCCCGCATCCGACCCGACCTGATGGTTCACGCATCTGCCGAACCGGCTGGCGGACCGGCGGGAACCGTGATCAGACAAGTCCTTCGCAAACGCATTCGCGGCACGGACTGCTTCGGCGTCGACCGTGATTTTGACCCGGGTGCGCTGGCGCTGCTGTTCGCTGCCGATCGGCTGGATCACTATTCCTGCGAGATAGGGCCGGTTCTGGAGCATGGCGGGGTTGCCATCTCGGATCGGTACAAACTTTCTTCGCTGGCCTACCAGGCCCTGTCCATGCCGATGGAATGGGTCAAGGCTATCAACTCGAAGGCGCCGGAACCCGACATCATGTTTTTTCTCGAAGTCACACC
>JAGOFO010000081.1 GCA_017997155.1 Myxococcota bacterium | reverse complement strand
GCACGATGCTGAACCTCGATTCCGAGGAAGAAGGCACGCTGTACGTCGGTTGCGCGGGCGGTGGCGACAGCACCATCACCTTCAACGTGACGCGCGCCGCGGCGCCGGCAGGTTCCAAGGCTTTGAAGATCTCCGTTTCGGGCCTGCGCGGTGGACACTCCGGGCTGGAAATCCACTCCAACCGCGGGAATTCCCTGCGAATTCTGGCCAGAATGGCGACCGTGCTGGATCGCACCAATCCGCCCCCGTTCTGCACGATCAACGGCGGCACCAAGCGTAACGCGATTCCGCGCGATTCCGAGGCGTGCATCTTCGTGAAGGCGGCGCAGGTCGACGCGTTCAAGAAGGCGGTCAAGACGCTTCACGAACAGGTCAAGATCGAACTGGGCGATTCGGACCCGGGCGTCTGCCTGAAGGTCGAGGATGTCCAGTGCGACTGCAAGGCGGTGGTCGAGTCCGCGCGGATCTGGAAGCTGCTGCTGGCCCTGCCCCACGGCCCGATCATCATGAGCCAGGCGATTCAGGGACTGGTGGAAACGTCGTCGAACATGGCGCAGATCACCACCGTGGGCGACGTCGTCACCGTTCTGTGCAACAGCAGGTCGATGGTCGGCAGCTCGATGGAGGCGGTCAGGCAGTCGATCCAGGCGGCAGGCGAACTGGCCGGCGGTATCTGCGAACTGACCGACGCCTACCCGGGCTGGCGTCCGGACATGAAGTCACCGATTCTGCAGGTTGCAGGGGACCTGTGGACCGAGAGCACCGGCAAGGCCCCGAAGATCACCGCCATCCACGCCGGCCTCGAATGCGGAGTCCTGCTGGAAAAGTACCCGGGAATGGACATGGTCTCGTTCGGGCCCGACATCCGCGGCGCCCACTCCCCTGAAGAAAACCTTTCCATCCCCTCGACCCGTCGCATCTACGACTTCCTGAAGGCACTGCTGAAGAAGCTGGCCGCCTGACCGGGCATCCGAATCAGTTTGTCTGCCGGGTAACCATAGCAAATTCGAAGCGTTGCAAATAATGTTGTTGACATTTGATAGCCCTATTAAATATAACTACCAATCATGAGACGAGGCGCGACAGAGAATCGGATGAACAAACAGATAGCAGAGCCGACAACCGAGCAAAGCATCCTGGCAGCGGCCGAGGAGATGTTCCTGGAAAAGGGTTACGCGCTGACTTCCACCGTCGGAATCGCCAGGAAGGCCGGGTGCAACCAGGCGCTGGTGCACTACTACTTCCGGACCAAGGAGAAACTGTTCGAGGCAATCTTCATGGCCAAGGTGCTGCGGTTCATGGAGGGACTGAGCAAGCTTGACGCTCAGGGCCTGACGTTCGAGGAGGCACTTACGCGCGTCATCGAATCGCACTTCGATATCCTTGCCTCCCAGCCGCGCATGGCATTCCTGATCCTTAACGAACTGACGACCAACCCGGCCAGGATCCAGTCCCTGCGTGAGATGCTTTTCAACACTCTGGATTTGCGACCGGTCATGCACCTTCAGACCATGCTGGACGAGGAAATCCGCCTGGGACGTGTTCGCCCCATAACGATGATCGATATCTCGATGACGATGGCGTCGCTGAACGTCATGACCTTCCTGGCCAAGCCCATTCTGGCCGGGGTGATGAACATGTCGGACGCCGATTACCAGGACATGATCGCGCACCGCAAAAAAGAAAATGTGGCCACCGTCTTGAGGAGTATACGGCCATGAAAAGACATGCAGGCTTCATGATCGCTTGTTGCGCCTTGATTGCGGCAGCCGGCTGCGCCCGGAAGGAGCCGGTCCCCTTCGCGTCGGGCGTGTTCGAGGCGACCGAGACCATCGTATCCGCGGAGGCGAACGGACGGCTGCTGACGCTCAACGTCGAGGAAGGCCAGACCGTGGCGGCGGACGCCGTGGTCGCCACCATCGACTGCCGTCAACTAGAACTTCAGCGCGAGCAGCTTGTCATACGAATCGATAACCTGCAGACCAGGTTTACCGATATCGGCACGCAGACGGCCGCCATCGACCAGCAGATTGCCGCCGCGATCCGTGAACGCGACCGCGTGCAGGAACTGCTTCAAGGCGGTAGCGCGACGGGCAAAAACCTCGACGACATCAACGCGCAGATCGCGGTCCTGAAAAGGCAGAGACTGGCCGCCAGGCAAAGCCTGAAGACCGGCAACCAGGTTATCGACGACGAAAAGGCCGCGATGCAGGTCCAGCTTGAGCAGCTTGAAGACCAGATAGCACGCTGCACATTGAAGAGCCCTGTCGGCGGAACCGTCATGGTCAAGTACTCGCAGACCGGCGAGATCGCGGTCATGGGCAAGGCGCTGTTCAAGGTCGCCGACATGGACAACCTGTTCCTGAGGGCTTACGTCACGGCGGATCAGCTTTCGCAGGTGAAGCTCGGCCAGCCGATGAAGGTGCAGGCAGACTTCGGGAAGGAAGGTGGGCGCGATTACGAAGGCCGCATCGCCTGGATCGCGACCAAATCCGAATTCACGCCCAAAACCATCCAGACGCGGGACGAACGCGCCAACCAGGTGTACGCAGTCAAGATCGCGGTGAAAAACGACGGCTTCCTGAAACTGGGGATGTACGGATACGTCCCCTCGGGGGCGCAAGATGGCGGGACTGCAGGCCCAACACCTGACTAAACGCTTCGGAAAGTTGGTCGCGCTTGACGATGTCGGGTTCGAAGCCGCACCGGGCGGGATCTTCGGCATCATCGGACCCGACGGCGCGGGCAAGACCACCCTCTTCCGCATCCTGACGACGCTGCTTCTGCCCGACGCCGGCACTGCCACGGTAGATGGACTGGACATCAGGAAGAACTACCGCGAGATACGCGGCCGCGTCGGATACATGCCCGGTCGGTTCAGCCTTTACCAGGACCTGACCGTCGAGGAGAACCTGTCGTTTTACGCCTCGGTCTTCGGCACGACCATTCGCGAGAACTACCACCTGATCAAAGACATCTACCAGCAGATCGAACCGTTCAAGGGGCGACGGGCAGGCGCTCTTTCCGGCGGGATGAAACAGAAGCTGGCCCTGTCGTGCGCGCTGGTTCACAAGCCGGCCGTACTCTTTCTGGACGAACCGACCACGGGCGTGGACGCCGTGTCGCGCGGGGAACTGTGGGACATGCTTCTGAAGCTGAGGCAGTCCGGCCTTTGCATCATCGTTTCAACGCCTTACATGGACGAAGCCGCCATGTGCGATCGAGTCGCCCTTGCCATGAACGGGCGCTTCATGATCCAGGACACGCCCGCGGCCATCGTCGCCGCATACGACAGGCGGCTGCTGGCGGTCCGCGGCGACAGAATGTGGGAACTCCTGCGAGACCTGCGGAGCTTTGACGGCGTCCTGACCTGCCACGCGTTCGGGGACGCGCATCACCTGACGGTCTCGGACGACCTGGATCTTGCCGCACTGCGGGCCTACCTGGCGGGCCTCGGCCATGCCGATGTCCAGATCGCGCCCGCAACCCCAGGAATCGAAGACTGTTTCATGCTGATGTCCGAGACGACGGGGGTGCCGACATGAAAGTCATCACCGCCGATCACCTGACCAAGCGCTTTGGCGATTTCACGGCCGTCGACGACATCAGCTTCGAGGTCGAACAGGGCGAGATATTCGGATTCCTGGGCGCGAACGGCGCCGGAAAGACCACCGCCATGAGGATACTGTGCGGCCTGTCGAAACCGACTTCGGGACGCGGCACGGTCGCCGGGTTCGATGTGACCAGACAACCGGAAAGGGTCAAGGCATCCATCGGCTACATGAGCCAGAGATTCGCCCTGTACGATGATCTGAAGGTATCCGAAAGCATAAGGCTGTACGCCGGGATCTACGGCGTCCCGGGAAAGCGCATCGCGCAGCGGACCGACGAAATCCTTGCGAGCCTGGGATTTGAAGGCGAACGGGACACGCTGGTCAAGTCGCTCCCGCTTGGCTGGAAACAGAAACTGGCGTTTTCGGTCGCCATCGTCCACGACCCGCGGATCGTGTTCCTGGACGAGCCCACGGGCGGCGTCGACCCGGCGGCGCGACGGCAGTTCTGGGAACTGATCTATCAGGCGGCGAACAGCGGCATCACGGTGTTCGTGACCACGCACTACATGGACGAAGCCGAGTACTGCGACCGCGTCACCATCCTGGTCGACGGAAAGATCGAGGCGCTTGACACTCCGGCCGCTCTGAAGGCGCGGTACGGCGCGCCAACCATGAACGACGTATTTTTTCAACTGGCGCGCGGGGCCAGGCGGGGGGCTGACTGATATGCGGCAGTTCTTCGCGTTCGTCGTCAAGGAATTCCGCCACATCTTCAGGGATCGCACGACCACGGCAATCCTGCTGGGCCTGCCGGTCGTGATGCTGACCCTGTTCGGGTTCGCCATCACCACCGAAGTCCGGAACACCCGCTTCGCCGTGTACGACCCGTCGAATGACGACACAACCCGCGCCATCGTCGAACGCCTTGCCGCCAACGAATACTTCATCCGGGGACCGGTGCTGACCGATCCGTCACAGATACAGGGCGTGTTTCAGCGTGGCGAAGCTGGACTTGTCGTCGTGTTCTCGCGGGACTTCCAGCAGAAGATGGCCACCGACGGCACCGCCCAGATCCAGCTTGTCGCGGATGGCAGCGACCCCAATACCTCCAGGACCCTGGTCGTGTACGCGACCGGCGTGATTTCGTCCTTCGCGCTGGAACGGATGCAGGCGACCGGCGTCCCGTTCATGATCAATTCCGAAGTAAGACTCCTGTACAACCCCTCGATGAAAGGCGCGTACAACTTCGTCCCGGGAACGATGGGCATGATTCTTCTGCTGATCTGCGCCATGATGACTTCAATATCGATCGCCCGCGAAAAGGAAACCGGGACCATGGAGGTCCTTCTGGTTTCTCCGGTGCGCCCGCTGCAGGTAATCCTTTCCAAGACGGTGCCTTACTTCGTGATTTCCGTGATCGACCTGGCCACGATCCTGCTGATGTCGGTATACATACTGGATGTGCCGATCGTCGGCAGCGTGCCGCTTCTGGTCGGCATAGCGTTGGTTTACATCTTCATGGCGCTGGCCATGGGCATTCTGATTTCGTCGGTCGCGAACAGCCAGAGCACCGCCCTGCTGATGTCCGGAATGGTTCTGATGCTGCCGGTCATCATGCTTTCCGGGATGATCTTCCCGATTGAAACGATGCCGCGCGTTCTTCAGTGGCTGGCCCAGATCGTTCCCGCCAGATGGTTCATATCGGCGGTGCGCAAGGTGATGATCCGCGGCCTGGGATTCGATGCCGTCAAGAACGAAATCGCCGTTCTTTCGGCAATGGCGTTGTTCATGATCGCGGCCAGCCTGAGGCGGCACCGCACGAGGCTTGAATGATGACCCTGAAGTACCTGCTGGAAAAGGAATTCAAGCAGTTCGCGAGGAACAAGTTCCTGCCGCGCATGGTTATCGGCTTCCCGTTCATGAGTCTGCTGATATTCCCGCTGGTCGCGAACTTCGACGTGAAAAACCTGAATCTGGCGCTCGTCGACCACGACCACAGCCCATATTCACGCCGCCTGACGCAAAAAACCACGGCATCGTGGTACTTCAGAATCACCGACGCTTCCGGAACTTGCGAACAGGCGCTGACGGCGATAGAACGCGACCGCGCCGACATCATCCTTGAGATCCCCGCCGGGTTCGAACGTGACCTGGTGCGGGACCAGACCGCCACGGTGATGGTGGCGGCCAACACGGTCAACGGCACCCGGGGCGGGCTCGGCAGCGCCTACCTGTCCGGGATCGTTAACGACTTCGCTGGTGAAATCCGCGGTGAATGGCTTGCGTCGGCTCCGCGCCTGGTGACGCCGACATTTGAAATCGTCCCCCAGTACCTGTTCAATCCGAACCTTGATTACCGCGTGTTCATGATCCCGGCCATCATGGTGATGATGCTGACGATGGTGTGCGGCTTCCTGCCCGCCCTGAACATCGTCCAGGAAAAGGAACGCGGCACCATGGAGCAGATGAACGTCACTCCGGTGCGGCGCTTCACCTTTATCCTGGCCAAGCTGATCCCGTACTGGGTCATCGGCTTCGTGACCCTGACCATCTGCTTTGGCGTCGCATGGATGTTCTACGGCATGACGCCCGCCGGAAGCCTTGGCACCATCTACCTGTTCGCGTCGGCCTTCATCCTGGCGATTTCCGGGCTTGGCCTGGTCATTTCAAACTACGCCCGCACCATCCAGCAAGGCATGTTCATGATGTTCTTCTTCGTCGTGACCATGATTCTGATGGGTGGCCTTTACACCCCGGTAGCATCGATGCCTGCGTGGGCACAGTCCATCAGCGATTTCCTGCCCCTGAAATACTTCATCATCGTCATGCGCGCGGTGTACCTCAAGGGCAGCGACACCGCGGCACTTTTGAAGCCGCTCGCGGCGCTCTCGTGCTTCGCGGTCGCGTTCTATGCCTGGGCCATTGTCAGTTACAGGAAAAGGACGTGATGGCAGACTGGACGATGCGTGACAGGACAGCGTCTAAAGCAGCCTGAACTGGCGGACGGTGTCGGCGATGACAGCCTGAATGCCGATGTCGGCAAGCGCCGCCAGGGCTGGGCCGGCTCCATCGCCCGACAGGACGACCGTGGTCGGTCTGACGCGGGAGGTCAGTTTCAGCAACGCGGGCAGCGAAACCAGCCCGGGAAGGACGATGGTCTGATCGAACCCGTCCGGCGAATCAACGGAACCAGCGGGATCCCCGGCACGCCTGACGCGAATCCTCCAGGGATTCGGTATCGACTGATCCAGGACGCCGAGGCTGGCGTGGGCCGGCATGACGACGGCACCACCGGTTGATCGTCCGCCACGAAAGCCGACGCAGGCGCCGGCGTCGTATCCACGAAGCCGCCAGACACGGTTGAAACGCGCGACGCCCTTGTGTTCGCGCACGACGATGCCGGCGGCGGACAGCGCAGAGCAGACGACCCGGGCCACCCCAAAAGGATTGCATGCGATCACCGGAACCATGCCGGCCTTGATCGCCGTCCGGGCCGAGCCGACAAGATCCTCCAGCGCGGCCGCCTCGGAAGGCGACTCCTCGATGGCCACGGAAACTGCCAGCGTCGAAGCGCGTGGCAGCTTCACCGAATCATCGGAACAACCGGGACAGAAAAGGGTCTGGCCGTCCTGATCCTGCAGGAGGGCTGCGGCCCCGCCAGGCAGCGGGCCAGATGGATACAGGGTGATCGAAAGCGAACCCAGGTTCATCGTCCGGCCATAAGGCAGGACGAGCGGACGAAACTCCCTGCGAACCACGGAAAGAAGCGCCGCGGTGACGTCGGTGCAGACCGGCTTGTCGTATTTCCAGGCGCCCGAAACCTCGGCCGAGGAGACCACGGAAAGGCCCGTACCCTTCCCTGTCGCGGAAAAGATCCCACCATTGAAGTACCTGAATGTCCGGTCGAAAAGGATCTCCATCAGGTATCCCGCTTCATCGGCAGAGTCAGTTCAAACACCGTGCCGTTTTCCTCGCTGCTTGACGCGGTCACGGTGCCGCCAAAGTCTTCGCAGTACTGTACGGCCGAAGCCAGGCCCAGCCCGGTTCCCCGCGCTTTTGTCGTATAGAACACGTCAAAGATTTTCTTGAGGCTGTCGGGTGGAATGACCGGGCCATCGTTGGAGAACGTGATATGAAGTTGGCCCGTGGCCCCGGTCCCGACAGTAAAGGACTTGACGGATATGATCCCCGATCCGGCTACCGCCTCGACCGCATTTTTGAGTATGTTGATGGCAACCCTGGACAGACGCATCGGATCGCCGCTGACCACAACGCCGGGCTGAAGCTCCATCCTGAAGTCGTTCCCCGATGCCATCGGCAGCGCTCGCGACACCTGAACCGCCTGCGACAGGACATGCTCGACCTCGAATGACACTGCCTCAAGCCTTCGCGGTCTGGCGTACTCAAGCAGTTCAGAGATCCACTCGTTCAGGTGATCGGTCTCACGCACCACGATCCCGAGCGCGGCCTTGTCCTCCTCGCCGACCTCGCGAGACATCGCGACCATCTGCGCCGAGGCCGATATCGCGGCCAGGGGGTTGCGTATCTCGTGCGCGACCACGGCCGACATCTTGCCGATAGTTGCCAGGCGCTCGTCCGCCTTTCGCTGAATCTCCATGCGTCTGAGCTCGGTCACGTCCTGGATCCGGATCAGTCTGCCCACCATCTCCCAGCGCCCCGACAACAGAGGCTTGACGGCAAGCAGTCCATACCGGTCAGTTCCGGTGGGACCCGCCAACCTGATATCGACGTCCCCTTCAACCTCGGCGATCGGAACCTGCATCTGCGGCATCACGTCCGACAGCGGCAGGCCTTTTACCGCCTTAAGGGAAACACCCAGAAGGTCCTCGGCGGCTCGGTTCAGGTGGATGATCCGGTCGTCCAGGCCGATAGTCACCAGGCCGGTGTCGAGCGAAGACACGATGGTCTCGTGCAGGACCTTCAGGTCCTCGAGGTTCGTGCGGTAACGTTCCTTCTGGATGTCGGATCGCTGGGCCTGCGACATCAGGAAGTTGGCAAGAACCGCGACAACCACGAAGGCGATCAGATTGATGACATAGGTATAGACCACGTCGTCCGGCGTACTCGACATGATGGCCGGCGCTATCATGTCCGGGGCCTCCATCAGCCCGCTCTCCCACAGGCAGATTACCAGCAGGAACAGTGCGGAAAGCAGCACACTGAGCCTTGAGCCCATCCCGGGAAGGACCAGGCCGGCGATGATGATCATCAGCGGAAAGAAAAACGTGAAGCCGGACGAACTGCCTCCGGTCGCGACCACCATGACCCCGGCGAAGAGGCTGTCCTGGATGATCTGCATGATCGCAATCGCGCTGAGAGCCCGTCGGTTCTGCACCGCCAGCAACACGGGGAAGTAAAGAGACGCCGGGACGATGCAGACCAGGGTGAACCAAAGCAGCGACGAACGAATCGAGTCCAGCATGTTCCCGACCGAATCGCGCGAGAACAGCAGCGTCGAGACGGCAAGGGCGACAAGCATCGCGAGCCGGACCCATGAAAGCCAGACAAGCCTGAGTCGCATCGAGTTCGATGTTATCCGACCGACTTCACCGGCGTTCATGAATGATTGACGGGATCCCGGGAAGATGCCCTGGACGAAACGGCCGAACACGCCATGATGCATGCGCGCCCTGGTTTTGCCCAATCCGGGGAACATGTTTCAGCCCTTCGCGGCCATTCGCTGCCGCAGAATGCTAACCTCCACCGGACAGCGCACCGGCCATGCCGAAGATCGGCAGGTACATCGATATCAGAATGACGCCGACCGAACCGCCGAGGACGATCATCAGGATCGGTTCGATCAGGGCGGTCAGCGATTCGACTGCCACGTCGACCTCGTCGTCGTAGAAGTCCGCGATCTTCGTAAGCATGACGTCCAGGGCGCCGGTCTGCTCGCCGACGCCGACCATCTGGACGACCATCTTTGGAAAGATCTTGGTTTCATCCAGAGGCCCTGCGATGTTAAGACCTTCCGCGACCTTGGACCGCGTGTACATGACGGCTTCTTCGATGATTATGTTGCCGGCCGATCTGGCGACGACCTCGAGACCTTCCATGATGGGAACGCCGGAAGAAACCAGCGTGCCGAGGGTCCGGGTGAATCTGGAGACGGCCGATTTCCGAAGCAACG
>JAGOFO010000080.1 GCA_017997155.1 Myxococcota bacterium | reverse complement strand
CCCAGAGCTACATACAAAAGGAGCCGGTCATGGGTAAGGATACTCGATTCGTGGGTCTTGATGTACATGCAAAGATGATCGCGGTCGCGGTGGCGGACGGAGGCCGGGATGGAGAGGTACGTTCGCAGGGGACGATAGAAAACAATCCGGAAGCTGTTCGGCGGTTGTTCAAGCGTCTTCGTTTTGAGAGTAGAAAGATTCGGGCATGTTATGAGGCAGGTCCTTGCGGATACGGGCTTTACTGGCAGTTGACGGAGATGGGCATCGACTGCGAGGTAATAGCGCCGACGCTGGTTCCTAAAAAGCCTGGCGAGCGTGTAAAGACGGATCGTCTGGACGCCATCAAGCTTGCGCGCTGCCACCGAGCCGGGGAGTTGACCGCCGTGTGGGTTCCGGACAAGAAACGTGAGGTTCTTCGTGACATGGTCCGTGCCCGGGAGGTGGTCAGGAGAAACCTGACGGAAGCGCGCCACGTACTGTCCAAGCTTCTTCTCAAGCACGACATCCGTTGCCCTGACCCGGTCGGGGCTTGGTCGCAGCGGCACATGTCCTGGCTGCGGACGCTTCGTTTCGACGATGCCGGCATGGACTTCGTGTTTCAGGAGTACTTTAACGAGGTCGAGTATCAGATGGGCCGTCTGACGCGTGTGGATGCCGCGATTGAAACGGCCATAGAAAACAGCCCGCCCGAAATCCGCGAGATAGTCGCGGCGCTTCAGACGCTGCGCGGTGTTGCTAAGATAACCGCCGCCGGGGTCGTTGCCGAGATAGGCTACTTTTCGCGTTTCGCAAGCGCCGACCAGTTGATGTCGTACGTCGGCGTGGTGCCCAGCGAGTATTCGACCGGCGGGCCCGACAAGCGTTGCCAGGGCGGTATTACAAAGGCGGGCAATCGGCACGTTCGACGCCTGGTCACGGAATCAGCCTGGAATTATCGATTCCATCCGCGCCCATCCGTCCGGATGAAAGCCTGTCTGCAAAAAGTCAGCCCAGTCGTGCAGGCGGAGGTCGGGAAAATTTCAAAGGAGGCGCAGGAGCGATTGTGTGCACGATACAGGCACCTGCTTGGACAAGGCAAAAACCCAAACGTGACGGTCACGGCCGTCAGTCGGGAGTTGCTCGGCTTCATCTGGGCCATCGCCGTAACCGTGGAGCAAAAATTGGGAAAAAGTAGCAAGGTCAATTAGTTTCAGGATGACTTGATGTTTACTGAAGGACTGGACAGAGAATCCGACGGTCGACGGGCTCACGGTGTGGAGAATCCTCGCCGCCCCTATGTGACAGGACTTACGTCCGGATTCACGCCTGTAGTCCGAGGCAGCTCCCGACGCAGATTGATTATGTTGGCGCGTCCTTGTACGCGATCCACGAATATCAGAATGATCAAACGTCGTTATCGCCTCGTTGACTGCCGGATCCTCTGCCCAGCTTCAAAGGACGGATGAGGTCACGCGGTGCAAACTTGATCTCGGTACTTGACCGGTCATTCCATATCAGGGGCGAATGACAATTCGCCCATCCCGGACGGCGAATGTAATTCGCCGCTACACGGACAGAGGACGGTTTCCGGTGTAGGGGCGAATGACAATTCGCCCATCCCGGACGGCGAATGTAATTCGCCGCTACGAGGACAGGTACAGGGACAGGACGGGGCGTACAATGGCCGGGTAATGTGCTAGAATTGGTGCCGTTGTTGCTGTTTATCACTACCTCCAAGGGGGCTTGGCAGATGAAAAAACTGATTGGTTTTGTCGCGGTTCTGGCGTTCGGGGCGATGTGCGTCGCCTGCGGTGACAACGGCGGCGGCGAGGACGTCCTGACCGACGTGATCGAGGATATCGGGACCGCGGACACCGAGACCGCGGACACCGTGGCCGACGATGTGGCGGTTGACGTGCCGGTGGTTCATCCGATCGACTGGGACGCGTGGCTGAATCCGACCGAAGGCGGCTTCCCCGATGACGGGAAGAAGCGCGTCGTGATCCTTCACACGAACGACATGCATTCGCACATCAACGGAACCGGACCGGTCCTGGACTACTCGCCGGACACGATTCTCGATGATGAAACGGTCGGGGGACTGGCAAGGGTCGCGTCCCTGGTCGAGCGTCAGAAGGCGTACATGAACGAGAACACCGACATGATCATCGTCGACGGCGGCGACTTCAGCTTCGGCACCGCGTTCACGTTCCTGGCGCAGGACACCGGAATCGAACTGCGTATGATGGACGATATAGGGTACGTCGCGACCACCATCGGCAATCACGAAATGGACTGGACTCCGGCAGGGCTGGCCGGCGTGATCACGAAGGGTCTGGAAGGCGCCTCGAACCTGACCGTGCTGTCGTCCAACCTGGTTTACTCCGACGAGTCCGCGGATGACGATGCGCTTGCCGCGCTGGTCGGGGACAAGGTGAAACCGTACAAGGTGGTTACCCTGGGCAACGGGCTCAAGGTCGGTCTGTTCGGCCTGATTGGCGAAAAGGCGATCGATCTTTCGCCACACGCGACGCCCGTGACGGCACGCGCGCTGAAGGACGCGGCCCAGGAAACTATCGACACGCTGCGCAACACCGAGGGTGTTGATCTGGTCGTGGCCCTGTCGCACTCCGGCGTTTCCGAGGGCGGGGTGATCGGTGAGGATCAGACGCTGGCGAAGAAGGTGACAGGCCTGGACGTGATCATCAGCGGTCACACGCACACGTATCTTGAAGAGCCGATCGTCGAGAACGGCACCACCATCGTTCAGGCGGGGTGCTACACGAGGTACCTGGGACGTCTCGTGCTGGTCGAGAACGGCGAAGGCGGGTACGCGGTCGAATCCTGGGAGTCCCTGCCGATCGATGACTCGATTCCCGGCTGGCCCGCCGTGATCGAGGCCGTAGACGATTACACCGACATGCTGGGCGAGACCGCCTTCGCGGAACTCGGCGTCGGATACGCCGACGGCGTGGCAACGACTTCCTTCGACATGATGCCTCTCGAGATGTCCGAGTCGGGGATCGGCAACTTCATCGCCGACTGTGTCAGGTACGCGGCCGAGGAATTCACCGGCGAGCCGTTCGACGTGGCCATCGAGGCCAACGGCGTCATCCGTGACGGACTGAAAATGGGCGACACCGGCATCATCACGCTGGGCGACATCATCCAGGTGCTTCCGCTTGGAATCGGTCTTGACCACGAGGTCGGCTACCCGCTGATCTCCATCTACCTGACCGCGGCCGAACTGAAAACGGCGGCCGAGATTATCGTCGGCGTGGCCACGATGTTCTCCGACTCGTTCTTCCTGCAGATCAGTGGATTCCGGTTTGAATACAAGGAGTCGGCCGATCCGTTCGTAAAGGTGAAGACGATCTACATGGCCGACGGGAACGGTGGTTACGAATCCACGCCGCTGGACATGTCCGAGGCTAACACGACTCTCTACCGTGTCGCGACCAACCTCTACATCGGCCAGATGCTCGGGCTGGTGAAATCCTACCTGGGCGGCATGATCACCCTGGACCCGAAGAACGCCGAGGGAGTGCCCTACACGAATATCGAGGACGCGATCATCGATATCGATCCCGCCACCGAGGGAGTGCAGGAACTGAAGCTCTGGCGCGCGGTGTTCGAGGCGATGAAGGACCTGGACAAGCCCGAGGGCGCCGAACTGCCCGCGGTACCGGCCGAATACGGCACCGATCTGGATCGCCAGAAGACCGTCAACTGACCACTGTCCCGCCCGGTCGTCTGTGATAATCTCTGCATTGATGGAAAATCTCCTTTTTGACCTGCAGGCCGTGGGATTCTCGCTTCTTCTGAACGGGTTGCTGTGTCTTGGTGCGTGGCGCCTCGCCGGCATGGGTTCCGAGCGTCCCGGCCGGGCAGGTGTCGGGCTGTCGGCCTTTGACCGTCTGACCGTGATGCTGTCAGTGATCGTTGCCGCGGTGCCGTTGATAACGGTCGGTCTTGGAGCCCTCGGAGTCCTCGGGCGTCCCGGGGCGCTTGTCGCGGTCGTCGTGTTCGCGGTCTGCGCCTGGCTGGCCAGTCGCCGGTTCGGCCACGGGGGGTTTATCGGGCGTCTGGTCAACGAGACACTGTCGGCGCTGGGTTCGGACAGGTGGCTGGTCGTGGCGATACTGCCCGGGGTCGTCGCCCTGCTGATGCTGTTCGGCTGGGCCTTGCCCCGGCCACCTTACGGATTCGATCCCTTGAACTATCATCTGCCACTTGCCGCCGAGGTGATCAGGTCTGGCGGGCTGATGCCGTTCCATTTTCCGCCGTATTTCGAGGCCTTTCCGTATTTCACTATGACAGGCGACATGTTCAGCGTGTGGGCCATGCTGTCGACCGGCGACACGTCGCTGCTGCCCCTGGCCAACATCGCGCCTTTCGCGCTTCTCGCCGTCGTCTTCTACGGATTCCTGCGCGAGTACCTGCCCTCCAGGGCGGCCACCGCCGCCGTCGTTTCGGCCTTGCTGACCGTCCCGGCGTTTTTCGTGCTGCTCAACGACGCCTATGTCGAACTGCCACTATGGGCGTTCATGTTCGGTTCGTTGCGCCTGATCGTGCTTTCCGCGCGTAACGGCCATCACCGCGGACTGTTCGTTCTGGCGTCGCTGCTGTGCGGGTCGATGATTGGCGCGAAGCTGACCGGAATTCCGATGTCGCTGGTGCTGTTCGCGGCTTGGATCACGATGTCACGCGGGCGCGGGTTCAGGTGGCGCGCCGGCCGTTTCGGGCTTTTCGTGGCGGGCGTGGTGCTTTCAGGATCGTATTTCTATATCCGGAATATCGTCCTGACCGGATCGCCGGTCTATCCTTTTCCGTTCAGCATCGGTCCTGTCCAGATATTCGCGGGTGACGCGGACCATGCGGCCAGAGTGGGTGGCACGACCATCCGCCGTTTCTTCGCTCCGCTCGTCTTCTCGGGCGAGATGTTCAAGGCGCTTTTCGGGACCCGCCAGGCTCCGAACTCGTCCTGGGGTCTTGGCGCGACAGGCTACTTCTTCGTGATTTCGGCCATGCTGTCATCTCCTGGCATCGTCAGCGCGGCCAGACGCCGGTCGGCGGATGATGGTTCTCCGGTCGCCGGCAGGAGCGGGGCCTGGCTGGGGCCGGTGTTTCTAGGCGCGTCCCTGCTGGCGGGTCTCGTTTACGTCAACCTTCCCTGGTGCGCCCCCTACCTTTACGGCAATGTCAGGTTCGTCTATCCCGCCATTCCGTTCGCCGCCTTCGCGCTGTTCTCGATTCCGCCCGTCGCCCGCGTCAAGCGATGGTTTATCGTTCTGTTCGCGCTGGCGCTTCAGGCGCTCTCGTTCGTCGCCACATACATCCCCGTCACCCCGGCCGGGCTGGCTCTTGCTGCCGCGGTCCTGCTGATCGGTTTCCTGGTGGTGCTTGCCTTCAGGCGCGGCATCTGTCGCCGTCTGACGCCATGGTTGCCGGCGGCCGTCATGTTCCTGACCATCGTGCTGGTGATCGCGACGAAAATGGATACGGTTCAAGCCTATGCAAAGCCGGCTTCCGCGGCCGGCCCTGCCAGGTGGGCGACCGAACGCGCGGAGTGCCTTGCCGCCCTCGAGGAACTGGCGCCTGCCGGTCCCTTCGCGTTGACGATGGCACGCGGCGCCCCGCACGCATGGTTCATCTTTCCGCTTTATGGAGAGCGCCTTGAGCGCAACCCGGTGTACATCGATATCAGTCCGGGCGGCCGCGCCGGCTGCCTGAAGTGCGCCGACGCCTGGCCGGGCTGGCCCGACGCGGACAAAAACCTGTGGCTTTCGGGACTTGAGTCGGCCGATGTGGACGCGCTGGTCATCATGAATGACGATGAGGACGTCCAGGTGGGCCGGACCCCGGTTGAATCAACCTGGGTTCGCGAGAATCCGGAGTTGTTCGTTCCGGTGCACACCGGCAGGTTCTGCTCGGTGTTCAAGCTGGGCGCCTTCGACAAGCCGGTGACGACGGCGGCGCCCCAGGCCGGGACAACCGATGAGACGGGTATGTGATCGGTCGACCGGAACGTGTGGCCCGGCCGGCCGTGGGAGGCATTTCTGAACGTCTTTCTGACAGGCTTTGTCGCCAGCCTTCTGGCGGGCCTTGCCACAGGTGTCGGAGCGCTTCCCGCAATCCTGGTGCGGGGCGTCTCGCGGGTCACCCAGAACGTCTTTCTGGGGTTCGGGGCCGGCGTGATGCTGGCGGCAACCTCGTTCTCGCTTCTGATTCCGGCGATCGAAAAGGCCGGCGCCAGTCCGATCGGCATGCTGAAGGTCGTCGGAGGGCTTCTGCTTGGCGGCCTTTTCCTGTGGTCGGCGGACAGGCTGCTGCCTCACGAACACTTCAACAACGGTCCCGAGGGCTCGGATTCGAAGCGTCTGCGGCGCGTGTGGTTGTTCGTTATCGCCATCATCCTGCACAACTTTCCGGAGGGGCTTGCGGTCGGGGTCGGTTTCGGCGGCGGTGACTTCGACGAAGGCATGTCGCTGGCAGTCGGGATAGGTCTGCAGAACATGCCGGAGGGGCTGGTGGTGGCGCTCGCCCTGCTGAGCCAGAAGTATCCGATTGGCAAGGCTTTGCTGGTCGCGACTCTTTCAGGTCTGGCGGAACCGATCGGGGGCGCGCTCGGTGCGGGACTGGTCGGCGTGTTCGCGGGTTTGCTTCCGTGGGGACTCGCGTTTGCGGGCGGGGCGATGCTGTACGTCGTCAGCGACGAGATAATCCCGGAGATCCACAGCGAGCAGAAGACGGCGAAGGCTACCTGGGGCATCGTCGGGGGTTTTGTGGTGATGATGCTTCTTGATGTATTGCTTGGCTGAACCGTTACCGGTTTCTGGGTCGTTGAAACTGGGGTACACTAACGGTCTGTTGATATCAATTGCGGGGGAGTTCAGATGGGAAAGAATGGCAGGGGACTGTTCGACGGCGGCTCGCATTCGTGGTCATTCGCGAAGATGGGCGGTTTCAATCAGGTCGTGATCCAGACCGGCGAGGATCTGCGCCACCTGAACGAACTGGATCAGAAACTGTGGTGTGCTTTGTCCTGCCCCACGAAGGGACTCGAGTTCGACGCGACCACGCTCGCGATGCTGGACGCCGACCATGACGGTCGCATCCGCGTCAACGAGGTGAAGGCCGCCGTCGCCTGGGTCTGCGAGTGTCTGAAGGATCCCGGTTCGATCATCCCCGGCGGCGATGTTCTGAAGCTTTCCGAACTGAATCCGGATACCGAGGCAGGCCGGAAGGTGCTGGCGTCGGCCCGACACGTGCTGACCTGTATCGAGCGCGAGGATGGCGATTCCGTCAGCCTGTCCGACGTCCTGAACAGGGCGGCGATCTTTTCCGAGGACGACTACAACGGCGATGGCGTCGTGCCTCCGGGCGTGATTGATGATGAAACGCTTCGGGCGGTCGCGGCCGAGATTATCGCAACGGTCGGCGGCGTTCCCGATAGAAGCGGAGTCAACGGCGTCGACGAGGCCGTCTGCAAGACCTTCTTTTAACTGGTGACCGCATTGCTTGCCTGGAAGGGCAGGGTTGCGGCCGATCCCGGCGTCTGCCCGCTCGGTGATGCGACTGCCGCAGCGAACGACGTGCTGGCGACCGTTCAGGTCAAGGTCGAGGACTACTTCGCCAGGTGTCGTCTGGCCGCGTTCGACAAGCGTTCAATAGCGGCCCTGAATCGCGAGGAGAAGGACTACCTGGCCCTTGCCGCCAGGGACATGACCATCTCGGATTCCGAGATTCAGGCGTTGCCGCTGGCAACCGTCGAGGCGGTGAAGCCGCTTCCCCTGGTGAACGGAGTGAACCCGGCGTGGATAGATCGCATGGTCGCCTTCCGCGAGAAGGTCGTCGCGCCGATCCTCGGCCCGTCGGTCACATCGCTGACGCAGGATCAGTGGGCGACGATAGTTGGCCGATTCGCCGCGTACCGGGCCTGGGTCGCCGACAAGCCGGCCGCGCCTGCCGCCGCCGCCATCGAGGGGCTTGGTTATGAAAGGCTTGAGCAGATCGCGGGAATGAACGCGGAGCCGGCGCTGCTTGAGGTGATCGGCAAGGATGTGGCGGTCAAGGATCAGGCCGAGGCGCTGGAATCGCTTGAACGGCTGCTGCGCTACAAGCAGAATCTTTTCCGGCTGCTGAACAACTTCGTTTCGTTCACCACCTTCTACCGTCGTGAGGAACCGGCGATCTTCCAGGCCGGAACGCTGTATCTGGACAACCGCAGCTACGACCTGTGCGTGACCGTTCAGGACATGGGAAAACACACCCTGATGGTGGGCTCCAGCCGCATGTACCTGATGTACTGCGACTGTGTTCGACCGTCCGGTGAAAAGAAACAGATCGCGGCGGCCATCACCGACGGCGACTGCGACGACATCATCGTCGGGCGAAATGGCGTCTTCTATGATCGGGATGGCCGCGACTGGGACGCGACGATCACCAAGATCGTCGATAACCCGATCGGCGTTCGCCAGGCGTTCTGGTCTCCCTACAAGAAGCTGATGCGTTTCGTCGAGGAGCAGATGGCGAAGCGTGCCGCCGCCGCAGAGGCAGCATCCGACTCAAAGCTGAAGGGAGCCGCGACAAACGCCTCGGCAACTGCCACTGCGGCCGCCGATGGCAAACCTCCAGCCGCGCCCAAGAAACTGGACATCGGCGTGGTCGCCGCCCTGGGCGTCGCGGTCGGTGGCATCACCGCCGCTTTCGGCGTGTTGATGCAGGCGCTTTTCGGGCTTGGAATCTGGCTTCCGGTCGCGCTGATCGGGATCATGCTGGTGATTTCCGGGCCGTCCATGGCCATGGCCGCCCTGAAGTTGCGGCAGCGAAATCTGGGACCGATGCTCGACGCCAACGGCTGGGCCATCAACGCCAAGGCCAAGGTCAACATCATCTTTGGAAAGGGACTGACCAGGCTTGCGACCCTGCCTCAGGGCGCCACGTTGTCCATGGTCGATCCGTGGGCGAAGAAGAAAAAGCCCAGATGGCCCTGGATCCTGTTGCTGGTGCTCGTTCTGGCGGGTGGTCTGGGCTGGCTGTGGTTCCGCGGCGATCTGAATCCATTCCTTCCGAAGTCGCTCGACCGCGATCTATACTCCCAGTTGCAGGCCGCCCCGGCCCAGCCCGCCGTGGCGGATTCGGCGAACGCCGAGGCCACCGACGGCGCGGCCGGCGCGCAGAAGTGACAGTTGCCGTCAGCCTTGTCGGAACAACCGCCGTATAAAGGGAACGCCCGATGTCGCTCAGGATAGTGTTTTCCGGAGACACGCAGGTACTGGCTTCGCGCCTTGCCGATGATCTTCGGTCCGATCCAGGTCAGGCGTCCATTCTTGAAACGACACGAATCCTGTGTCCGAACCGCAATCTCGAGTTGTGGCTCAGGAAGCGGCTTGCCGAGCTTGCCGGCGTGTCGGTGAATCTGGAATTCCCCTATCTTGAACGCGGGCTGTGGGAGCTGGTCGGTATCGTCGGTGTCGCGAGGGGCGTGGTGACCCCGGACGCCGCCGGTCGGCCGGCGGTTCGCGAGTCGGATGCGGTGGTGACACGGTCCCGGGTGGCGGCCGTGCTGATGAAGCAGGCGCTGGCCGGGGACGCGGGTTCGCCGATTGTCTCATACTGTCTGTCGGGCGGAGGCCTTTCCGACCAGGGCTTTGCCGTCAGGTTGTGGCAGGTGGCCGGCCGCCTGGCCGACCTGTTCCGCGAGTATGAGTTCAGTCGCACCACAATGGTCCGCGAGTGGCTGGCGGGACGGGATCTGCCGGGCGCCTCGGATGTGGCGCTTGAGCAGGCCAGAATCTACCGGATGGTGTGCGGTAGTGATCCGTCCGGCGAACCCTGTGGCGGCCAGCCTGGAA
>JAGOFO010000079.1 GCA_017997155.1 Myxococcota bacterium | reverse complement strand
AGTTCCTCGGCAAGCAGTCGCAGGAACGTCGTCTTTCCGCTGCCGTTCGGACCGACCAGCCCGATACGCATGCCGGGCGACACGATCATGTCCAGTCCGGAAAACAACGCGCGGCCGCCAAGCGACTTGGTCAGGCCACGTATCACCATCAGGCGTTTCGTCCTGCGCCCAGTCCCCGAGAACTCGAAGTCGGTCTCGTCGATGCGCGCGCGGTCCTTCATCCGGTCAAGTTCGGCGATCAGGCGATGGGCCTCGTCGACACGGTATCTGGCCTTGGTCGCGCGCGCCTTCGGCCCCCGCATCAGCCATTCGGTTTCCCGTTTGACCTTCGTCTCCAGCGACAGTCGGTTCCGTGCCTCGCTCTGGATGTATTCGGACTGCGCGTCCAGATACTGCTGGTAGTTCCCGATCGACATGAAGCTGCCCTGTGGATAGCGTCGGTTCAGTTCCACGATTCGTCGGGGGAAGTTTTCCAGAAAGCGTCTGTCGTGGCTGACCGTCACGACCGCGAATTGAGCGCGTGACAGCATCTCCTCAAGCCAGGCAAGCCCGTCCAGATCCAGGTGGTTCGTCGGTTCGTCCAGCAGCAGCAGATCCGGCGACTTGACCAGTTCGCGGGCCATCGCAAGGCGTTTCTGCCATCCGCCCGACAGGGTTGACGCCTTCTGATCACGGTCTTCGAAGCCGACGCGTCCCAGCGTGCCGGCAATCCTGGCTTCTCGTTCACCGGAATTCTCGTGGGTGGCCGGCATGACCAGATCAAGCGCGTCAGTCACGACCTGGCCGACCGTGGCATCGGGCGCAAACCGGTGCGTCTGCTCGACATAGCAGATGTTCAGACCCTTGCGCAGGGCAACGCTGCCCGCGTCGATCGGTTCGAGGCCGCAGATCATCTTCAGCAGCGTGGATTTTCCGGAGCCGTTCGGGCCGATGATGGCAAGACGATCACCTTCGTGGATGGTCAGGTCGATTCCCTCGAACAGTTCCTGCGCGCCGAACGATTTCGTCAGGTCTTTGCATACGACAAGGGGGATGGTTACGGGCACGCTCAAACGATGGTCTCCTTCATGAAAGCGCGTTCACCACGGCCCCGACATCGGTCGAGTCGTGCCAGCCGTGGAAGGCGATGCGCAGGTATCCCTCGCGGGTGGACACGAAGATGCTGCGCGCGCGCAGTTTCTCGGCCAGTGATTCAAGGAATGCCGGCCCTCGTTCGTGGTGGTGCAGGCAGACAATCGGGCCTGTGCGGCCAGCCTTGACCAGACCTTCCAGTCTTTCCAGCTCGGCGCGTCCCCGGGAAGTCGAAAATGGTCCCGAGATCGCGGCGGCACCACGAAGTCCAGCGAGCAGTTCCGTTTGAAGTCCGCTGACATGGCTTTCGATCTCGCAAACGCCGGTTTCGTTGAGTACCGCCAGGGCACCCTTCAGAACCAGCGAGCCCAGGATGTTGTAGCCGCCCTGTTCCATGCGCTGCCCTGTTGCCAGCCATCCGCGTTCGTGGTCGGTCATCGCCCTGTTGAAGTTGCCGCCTTCCTCGACCGACAACCACGAACCCATCGGCGAAAGTCGCTGCCGAAACCCGGGGGAAGTCCACAGGAATCCCTGCCCGGACATCGCAAGCAGACCCTTGTGCCCACCGGCGGCGAACGCCGCCACGCCGGACAGGTCTGGCGCGTGCGTTCCGGCGCCCTGGATTCCATCCACGACCAGGTCCACGCCGCGATCGGCGCACAGTCGTCCCAGCAGGTTCAGGTCGAGCATCAGTCCGTCCTGGAAACGCACCCAGCTTACGGTGACGATGCGTGTCGCGGACGAAATGGCTGCCGCAATCCTTTCCTCGGGGCGTGCGTCGGCAGTGGGAGGCGTGGAGTCGAGCGCGTGACGTCCTGCCTGGTGTCCATCCCACAGGGGAACCTCGCGGAACGAAACTCCTCGATTGGACAGGGCTTTCCACGGCCAGACGTTGGACGGAAATTCCCCCATCGGCGCAAGAACCTCGTCGCCCGGTTTGAACGGATATGCCTGGGCGACAAGCGTCAGCCCGGACGACGTGCTCTGCGACAGCGTGATGTCGTCACACGACGCGGTCAAAAAAGGGCCTGACACCAGCGTGGCCGCCTGCTTACGGGCGTCGTTCAGGATGTCCACGACATCGCGCCCGATCAGCCGGTTCCAGGGACGAACCTCAAGGTCCATGTACCGCCGCGCCGAATCCGCGACCGCGGCCGGGGTCGGCCCCTCGGCGCAGTGCAGCAGCCACGTGATTCCATCAAGGTCAAACAACTCTTTCGGGATTGCCGGTTTCATCCTGGCTCCGTCTCCATCCCCGGGGCGCTTCGCGCCGGATTGTAACCCAGTCCATCGATGGAAAGGCCGCCATTTCGAACCGTGGTGATTTTCGTGTCGGCCCCGGCAAATCCCGGGCATGCCCCGGGCAGGCTTGTTCAAAATTGCTTCATGGCCTAACATCTGGCGGTTTGGCTTGGCTGAAATTTACGCATCCGAAAGGGGAATGACGATGGCGGACGATCCGCAGAAAGTAATCTATTCGATGATCGGCGTGGGCAAGGTCCACGGCCAGAAGACCGTCCTGAAAGACATATATCTGTCGTACTTCTACGGCGCCAAGATTGGCGTGATCGGTGCGAACGGGTCGGGCAAGTCCTCGCTGCTGAAGATCATGGCCGGCGTGGACACCGAGTTCCTGGGGCAGACCGCCTGCTCGCCGGGATTCTCAATCGGTTACCTGGAACAGGAACCGAAGCTGGATCCGACAAAGACCGTCATCGACATCGTGCGTGAGGGGGCGGCCCCGATCGTGGCGCTGCTGGCCGAGTACGACGCCATCAACGAGAAGTTCGCCGAACCGATGTCCGACGACGAGATGGACGCCCTGATGAAGCGCCAGGGCGAGGTTCAGGACAAGCTGGACGCGGTCGGCGCTTGGGAACTGGACAGCAAGCTGGAACTGGCGATGGACGCCCTGCGGTGCCCGCCTCCCGACACGCCGGTGAACGTGCTGTCCGGTGGCGAGATCAGGCGCGTGGCACTGTGCCGCCTGCTTTTGCAGAACCCCGACATCCTGTTGCTGGACGAACCGACGAACCACCTGGACGCCGAATCGGTGCACTGGCTGGAACAGCACCTGCAGCGGTACGCCGGGACGGTCATCGCGGTCACGCACGACAGGTACTTCCTGGACAACGTTGCGGGCTGGATCCTGGAACTGGATCGCGGCGAGGGCATCCCGTGGAAGGGAAATTATTCGTCCTGGCTGGAACAGAAGCAGGAAAGACTGGCGCGCGAGACGAAACAGGAGAGCGAGCGCCAGAAGGCTCTTGCCCGCGAACTGGAATGGATTCACATGTCCCCGCGCGGACGGCAGGCAAAGGGTAAGGCGCGCGTCACCGCGTATGAAGAGATGCTGTCCAAACAGCCGGCCCAGATGATCCGGGACCTGGAAATCTATATTCCGGCCGGGCCGCGCCTGGGTGATCGTGTTATCGAGGCCGTCGGGATCCGCAAGGGATTCGACGACCGCCTGCTGATAGATAACCTGAATTTCCTGATGCCCCCGGGCGCTATCGTCGGAATCATCGGTCCGAACGGCGCCGGAAAGACGACCCTGTTCAAGATGATCATGGGCCAGGAAAAGCCGGATGCCGGCGAGATTACGCTCGGTTCGACCGTGAAGGTGGCGTGCGCCGACCAGATGCGGTCGGTCCTGGACCCGGAAAAGACCGTGTGGGAAGTCGTTTCGGGCGGCGCGGACAGGTTGATCATGGGCGGCGTCGAGGTCAATTCGCGCGCCTGGGTTTCCAGGTTCAATATGAGCGGCGCGGATCAGCAGAAGAAGGTCGGGGTACTGTCCGGCGGTGAACGCAACCGCGTCCAGCTTGCGTGGATGCTGAAGTCCGAAGCAAACGTGCTGCTGCTGGACGAACCGACCAACGACCTGGACGTGAACACGATGCGCGCTCTGGAGGACGCCCTGCTGAACTTCGCCGGCTGCGCCATGATCATCAGCCACGATCGCTGGTTCCTGGACAGGGTGGCTACGCACATCCTGGCATTCGAGGGCGACAGCGATGTCGTCTGGTTCCCCGGCAACTACTCGGATTACGAAAGGGATCGGCGCGAACGCCTTGGCGAGGCCGCCGACCAGCCACACCGCATCAGGTACAGGTCATTGGTCAGGTAGGACGGCAGAGGCGGATCATTTCCCGGAGCAAGACCAGCCGGCGCCTGCCGGGAAGTCTTTTCCGAATGGCGCCTGGCCCGAGATCACGAACAGAGTACGACGGTTCGCCCCGTTTTCGGTGTTGTCGGGAGTCTCGACCGCTAGAACCGACTCGCCGAAGCCCCGCGAGCAGACCTGAAGGCGAAGGCCGTGTTCTCGAAGCCACTTCGCGATCGACGACGCCCGCCGCCTGGACAGATCCATGTTTGATTCGTTCGAGCCGACCGTATCGGTGTAGCCGGCGACATAAAGCCTGAATCGGATCTGCTGGCCCAGTTTCGCGACGGCCTTTTCCGCCTCTTCGATGACGCGGTACAGTTTTGCTTCCTCGGATGGTTTGATCTCGGCGCTGCCGAACTCGAAGTTGACTTCGTCATGAGGGATTGGAACCAGATACGGCGTGAACGTCAGCTCTTTCTTAAATCCCAGGTCGTCGAAGGCCGAGATCCTGACCAGGCCGATTTCTTCATCCGGCGGGGTGTAATCCAGCCCGCGCTTCTGACCCGGGATCATCACCAGCCTCATCTCGCGCTGAATCAGCAAGGAGCCGTCCGTTGCAAACAATTCGATCTGAACCCGATCGACATTGCCCGACGTTGAATATCCGATCAGCCCGGATTCAAGGTCGATGTCGTCGGCGACTACCGAGATGTCGAAGTCGTTCGCCACCGTGGCCGTGAACTCCATCTCGAGCGGAGTCGACAAGCCGTCCGCCATCAGTCCGACCTGGTAGGAAGCGCGTCCAGGGTTCTGACGCCATGTCACCCGCCATGTTTCCCCGGCCTTCAGGAGGTCGCGGTTGAACTTCATCCTGTGGCCGTCGTTCCTGACAACGGTCAGCTTCACACCCGACATGTCGTTGATTGCGGTAAAGACCATTCCAGGCTGGTCGGAACCCCCAAGCGCCCGCTCGATGACGGTCACTTCGAAGTCATCTTCCACGGCGGCAGCGGCCGGTTGAACTAACGCCACCGTCGTCAGCGCGATGGTGGCAAGGATTCTGCGGATCATTTTGTGAAAACCTCTACGCGGACCGACCTAATTTACTATCTTCGAAGAGATATTCCCACTGTGGGGCGCTGGCGGTGTCCGCCAGAGTGGTGTTGAGTTCGATTCCCAGGTTCAGATCGAGGAATCTTCTGAGGCAGGCCAGTTCACCGCGAGCCCTGAGCCGGATCCATCGGACCGCGAATCCGCGGACGCTCGACACTCCACCGGAACCCGGGTCAAGCCTGACAACCTCGGCGATGATCGAAAGCGTGTGACCATCGTTCCCGGGGCAGGGAAACACGACAATTATCCGGTGTCCCGCGACAGGAAGCATCTGAGAGGCCAGGAAACCTCCGTTCGCGCTGAGGTCGGATGCGGTGGCACGGAATTCTCCTCCATCATAGAAGCACCTGACCCCGATCAATTTTGACGCTCGATGCGAGGAACGGCGATCAAACCCGGAAAGCGGCTTGTCCCTCAACAGTGCCTGAACGCTGATAACCGGCGCCTTTCCCCTTTTGCCCTGAGGCGACTGGTCAGCATCCGGAACTGCGGGCTGCAGAGCCTCGGCATGCTTCCCTTTCGCTTCCGCCGTCGCTGCCTTCCTTCTGCCACCCTTCAAGGGCCTTATCGGTTTCGTGACCCTGGTGTCGATACCCGTGAAATCACTGAACGACGCGGTCGCGTCCAGGGCAGGCTCGCTGACCAGCCTGACTCCCGCGTCATTGGACTGCATTACGAACGCCTGCATCATGGCGCGTCGGAATTCGCGGGCAGTCAGCGGCCTGTCGTCGGGATTGGGACTGAGCGCCTTGAGCATGAACTCCGATGCGCCTTCCGGATAAGCGCGTCCCGGGTTGATCTGTTCCAGGCGGGGAGGTTTGTTTCGCACCTTTTTGACGCCGATCTCGATCGGTGTCCTGCCGGAGACGGGCAGTGCACCGGTCAGCAGTTCGAACATCACCACCGCCAGTGAATACAGGTCGGAACGCTGGTCACCCTTGCGTCCCATCACCTGTTCGGGACTCATGTAGGCGGGTGTGCCAAACACGACGCCGGGCCACGTCCTGTCCGCCTGTGGCGCCCCTAGAACCTTTGCTATTCCGAAATCGAGGACCTTCACGAACAACTTGTTTTCGAGGTCCTGGCTGACGAATATGTTCTCGGGTTTCAGGTCGCGGTGGAGAACGCCGGCGGCGTGCGCCTCGGCCAGCGAGTCAAGGATCTGATCCGCGATACCCACCACCAGGGCGCTGTCGATCGGGCCTGTTTCCCGCAGCACATCCGAAAGCAGTCTGCCTTCAAGGTATTCCATCGCCAGGAACAGTTCGCCGTTCTCGTCCTCGCCGAAGTCGTAAACCGTGATGGTATGAGGATTTTTCAGGCGGCTGACCGCCGCGGCTTCAAGACGGAAGCGGCTGCGGGCGTCATTGTCACGGGTCTTGTCGGAATGCAGCAGTTTGATGGCGACCTGTCGATCCATCGAGGTCTGTCGGGCCAGGTAGACCGTTCCCATTCCTCCCGCACCCAGTCTCCGTATTATCTCGAAGCGGCCGGCTATCACACGGCCCTGGAACGCGTCGTGCTGGTTTTCGGTCCCGCCTTCGCCGGAAAGTCCTTCCGGTCGGCCGAAGATGGCCTGCCTGATTCGCGAAAGCGATGGAAGCTCGATGGGCATCGCGTCGATTCCAATCCGGCGAACCGGGCATCTGACAAATGTCACCAGGAAATAGGATGTATTCAATCCGCATTGAGGTCAAGGAGGACACGGCGACCAGCCACGATTGGACTAGGCGGCTTGACGTCTGCGCATCAGAAGGGCGGCGCCGATCAACAGAAGCAGTGTGGAAAGGGGCGCCGCATTGCTTCCCGAGGAAGAGCAGCCCGAACCGCCTTTGCCGACGTCGTCCGTCGACAAGTCGCCCATGGCCGTGTCCTGACCGACGGCAGTCTCACCGGTGCCGTTGTCGTCAACGATCGTGTCGCCAGGTTCAACGACGTCCGCGCCGGCCTCGACGACCTCGGGGACGGGTTCGGGCACAGGAATAAGGCCGGGGACTTCGATGTGATCCCTGACGTTGGGAGACATTCCGCGGGTTCCGGCGGGGTTCAACGGGAAGTAACGCCCCATCCAGTATGCAGCCAGAAGGTCCCCACCCGGATTCAACCTGAGTCCGCCCCCGCCGTTCAGTTCGAACGGATCCGAGCGCGCGTCGAAGTTCGATGGCGGTCGAATCGAGGGATCCAGGGCGATATCCGACACGCTGTCACCGCTTCTGTTTGTCGACTGTTCCACGTCAATCGTGGTGACCCCGTCGATGGCGAGGCAGCTTCGGGCCTCGATCTCCGCCGCGTCGCAGTTCTCGCGATATGGATTCAGGTAAGGACCGAGATTGAATGCCGCCAGAAGTCGGGCCGTCTCGTCGGCAAGCGAGCGTTCGACACCACGGTCGGTGACGCTCATCCATACCGCGTTGTAGAAAGGCTGCCTGGAGAGTGCGGCGGTGCGGCTCTGTCCTTCGCGATTCCACCAGCGCTTTTCCAGGAAATTCTGAAGTTTTGCCGAGACTGCCTGGTCGGACTCCGTGTAGAGGGCCAGCCAGATACCGGTCGCGATCATGTTCACGTTCGAGAAATTGGTCTTCTGGTTGGCGTAGATGTAATCGAGCACGCCTTCATCCTCGAGCGGCCGATCCATCATCTCCAGGTATCCACGGCTTCCCATCAGTTCTTCGTAGATGTAAGTCTCGATGGCCTCGTCGCCGGTGACGTGGAACAGACCCTTCATGATTCCCAGCGCGAGCGTCAGGTTGAAGATGTTGTAGACCCCGCCGTTCTCGGGCATGTAGAACTTTTCCATCGACCAGGGGCTGAGGTCGTGGAACATCGTCGGACGTCCGTCCGAGTCCATGATGATCAGATCGTATTCGCCCGTGCCGGACGGTCCTTCCATCACCGAGATGTCGCGTTTGACCATCAGCATCGAGGCTGTCGCCAGCGCGTCGGTCCGCATCTGCGCGATAAGCGCTTGATCAATGTCCGGGTCGCCGAGCGCCGCGTCGTAGAGCGCGACCATCGCGAATATCTGTCCTACAAGCTGGTCCTTGGAACAGGAATCGATCCAGACCCAGGTGTCAGCCGGAAGAGCGCCGCCGGAGTTGTCCGCGCGCCATGTTCCGTTGTCCTTGGGTGCCGGAAGAGGATTGCCGTCGATGTCCTTCAGAGGAACCAGGGTGACGTCGTGATCGGGAATGGCGGTTCCCGTGACTTCGTCCTTCAGTCTTCGGATGCCTCGCGCCACAACGCCCGGCTCGCCTGTCACGGCCCAGAACACATGCTGGTTTTCGATCGCCCTGACCAGATCGTGCCTGGCCGCTGCCAGGGCTTCAGCCGGAGCTCCGTCGCGCTTGAGAGTCATGTATCGGAACGCGGTCCCCACCGCCGCGACACCACCGAACATCCCGAGGTCTCCGTGTTCCTCGTAGTTGGTGAACAGGTCATAGGGATTGCGACCGGTGACTGCCTCGACATCCTCGGACGCGGACTGATCCAGGAATGTGGAGATCACTCCCGCGTCATCGGCGGTCTTCAGGTAGGCCTCGAGCGCCCAGCCGAAAGGGAGCGCCAGAAACTTGTAGAACATCCTGTCCTGACGGCCAAGCTGCTCATGCATCGGTCCGTATGAGTCAGTGGGAAAGACCGGCTCGGCGGTGGCAGCCACCGGCAGGCTGAAGGCGATAAACAGCAGGGCGACAGTCAGCTTGCGCATCGAAACCTCCGTGAATAATCCGGTCGCATTGAATGGACGGCAGTCACAGCCATCCCCGCGTCAACGGTCGAAAGTCTCCATCCCCTTTTTGTGGGATGGTGATCAGGCCTTGCGGCGCCCTCGTGTGGCCGGGGCCGGGTCCTCCGGCTCCAGTGGTTCGAGGACAACCGGCTTAGGCTGGTTTTTGGCGGCGATCGCTCGTCCCGCCGCCGACATACCCGCCTCGGCGTTGGCTTTCCTTCTGGACCTGGCGTTTGGGCCGAGCATCCCGACGGCGGCCTGGGCGACCTTCCGGAAACACGGCGTGCAGTAGTGTTCCCAGCCCTCATGGGTGTGCAGCAGCGCCAGCACGTCTCCAAGATACTCCTTGGAAACCGGCAGCTTGCCGAGTCGCTCGATGGATGCCGCGAACTCGTCGGGCGTCATCCTTTCGCCGTCATGCTCACCGTCCGTGAAAAACACCGACACGGGCTCACCGATGTCTTTTTTTCCACAGCGGTCGCAGTCGAAGACGATCCTCTTCATCACGTCCTCCTTGATGCCGAATTTTCGCAGGTATTCCTGCGGATTAGTACCGTTTTTCTGAAAAAAGTCCCAGAATTCGCGACAGAACTGAGGTTCGGTGCAGTTGCGGCAGCAGGCCACGACCAGACGGTAGAACTTTCCCCCGCACAGGATCTTTTCGGTCGGTACTGGTGGCAGGTCCCCGTCCATGCGGGGAATCCTAGCAGAAAGAGCATCAGAAACGGTTCCCAAATTGATCGATTGGACAGGAAATATTGTTGTTTTCTGCTTTCGGGGAGGGGGCAGCGGCGCAGGCTTTTAGAGCCTAGTTTTTCTGGACCGCGATCTTGTCCGTGCTGAAGGAACTGGCAAGCTGGTCCGCGAACGGTTCGGCCATGCCGAAAGACTTCTGCAGGAACGGCAGCACCATGCCCAGGGTCAGCGACATCTGCTCCTTGCGCATGATCTCGGGGTCATTGTCGGTGATCGGCATTATCCCGCCACTGTAGTACATCTGGTGGTCGGTGAACAGACTGTGGTTACCGCCCTTGATCTCGACCTGCCATTTCGGTGAATCGAATTCGCCGAAGCTGCCTGTGGCGAAGTTGTTGCTGGCGATCTTGTCAAGCTTGCCGTAGACAACCATGAAAGAGGTCGAGCCATTGTCATTCAGCTTGGCTGCGGGCGCGATTGCGACGGTGGCGA
>JAGOFO010000078.1 GCA_017997155.1 Myxococcota bacterium | reverse complement strand
GTGATAATCGGGTTCGCACCGTTGCCGATGGCGCAGATCACGACATCGACGGGGATCACGAACTCGCTGCCCGGTATCGGGACCGGCCTGGGCCTGCCGCTGCGGTCCGGCTCGCCGAGCGCCATCTTCAGGCACTTCACGCCAGTCACCCAGCCCGATTCATCGGCCAGGATCTCGATGCCGTCCTGAAGCAGCTCAAACCTGACGCCTTCCTGTCGGGCATGATGGATCTCCTCGACCCTGGCCGGCATCTCGGACTCGCCACGCCGATACATGATGATCGACTCTTCGGCGCCAAGCCTGAGCGCGGTTCTGGCGGCGTCCATCGCGACATTTCCGCCACCGAAGGTCAGGACCCTCCTGCCGCGCACGACCGGCGTATCGGATGTGGTGCCGAAGTTGTACGCGTCCATGAGGTTGGCCCGGGTCAGGTATTCGTTCGCGGAATAGACACCCAGAGAATCCTCGCCCGGTATCTTTTTGAACCAGGGCAGCCCGGCGCCCGTGGCGATGAAGACCGCTTCGAAGCCTTTGTCGAACAGTTCCGGTATGGTCATGGACTTGCCAATCGCCATGTTCCGGACGATCTTGACGCCTTTCCTCTCGAGCGCATCAACCTCGTACTCGACAATCGATTTCGGCAGACGGAATTCCGGAATTCCATAGACCAGAACGCCACCCGTACGGTGAAGGGCCTCGAACACGGTCACATCATGACCCATCGAGTTCAGATCTCCGGCCGCGGTCAGGCCGCCTGGACCTGACCCGATCACGGCGACCCTTCGTCCGGTGGGGACAATGGTCGGCACATCTGCCACGGCCGGGCCGTTTTCCCTGTCCCAGTCGGCCACGAAGCGCTCCAGTTTTCCGATCTGAACGCTCATCTCCGGGTTCTTGTGCGACTTCGCGACGGTACACACCGCCTGGCACTGTTCCTCCTGGGGACAGACACGGCCGCAGACGGCGGGCAGGCAGTTGGTCTCTTTGATCCTGCTGGCGGCCTCGTGGAAACGGCCATCGGAGACCATCTCGATGAACCCCGGAATATCCACGGCGACCGGACAGCCGGACACGCACGGCCGATTCCTGCACAGCAGACATCTGGAAGCCTCGCGCATCGCCTCTTCGGGCGAATAACCGAGCGGAACTTCATTTATGTTGTGCCGGCGGACCGAGGGATCCTGTTCGCGCATTGGAACTGGATCAATGGCAAGTCTTTCGCGGGGGGTGAGTCTGTCAGCCACGCTTAATCTCCCGGAGCCTCTCTTCGAGATGGCACGCGTGTTCTCTGCGGAACGAGTCGTATGACGCCTTCTCGTCGGTCGCGTACATACGCTGCCTCTTCATCATGGCGTCGAAATCCACGCCGTGTCCGTCGAATTCCGGGCCGTCCACGCAGACGAATCTGGTCTCGCCGTTGACGGTGACCCGGCAACCGCCACACATGCCGGTTCCATCGATCATTACGGTATTAAGGCTGACCATCGTCGGGACGTCGTATTCCTTTGTCAGAAGCGAGACCATCTTCATCATGATCGGCGGTCCGATCGCGACGACCAGATCGACCTTCTCACCGCTCGACAGGAGATCCCGCAACGCGTCGGTCACAAACCCCTTCCGACCATACGACCCGTCATCCGTGACGGGGATCAGGACATCCGAGGCGGCGCGCATCTCGCGCTCCATTATCATCAGGTCCCGCGACCGGGCGCCGATGATCGAGGTCACCCGATTACCGGCATCCTTCATCGCCCTGGCGATGGGATGGGTCGGCGCTACACCGATTCCTCCACCCACGCACACGACGTGTCCGTACAGTTCGACATGTGTCGGCCTGCCAAGCGGACCCGCGACATCCGAAAGTTCCTGTCCGGCCTCAAGCAGGGCCATCTCGGCCGTTGTGCGGCCAACGACCTGGTAGACCAGCGTTATCGTGCCCGCCACCGGATCGGCATCCGCGATTGTCAGCGGAATCCGCTCACGACCGCCGCCTGGCCGCACTATCACGAACTGCCCCGCCTTCCTATAGCCCGCCACATGCGGCGCGTCCACGACCATTCGGAACACGGATGGTGCTATCGAGTCGTTACTGTGAATCCTGAATCCGGGCTGCGTCATCTGGTCCTCCGGGAGGGGACATATGTTCTGTCTATTCGGTCTGAGCCGGCTGTTCGGGAGCGGGGGGCTGTGCGGCGGCAGGAATTTCACCGGGTTTGGCGGCTTCTTCGCGGGCGCGTTCTTCTTCAGAGATCTTTTTCGTCAGTGACTCGAGCTCAACAAGTTCGCCGGACGCCGCGGCGCGGGATTTGAGGCTTTCGTACCACTCACTCCACATGGAAAGGCGCTTGAAAATGCCGAGTTCGGCCGCCACGGCCTCGATTTCCTGTTCCGTCGGCTCCACGCCGGAAACGGAACCCTTGAGCCTGATCAAGAACACGCTGCCGCTGCCCTCGGGTTTGACAGCCCTGGCCAGAACGCGTGACTCGGTGGTCAAGCCGGCCAGTTCTTTAATCAACCCTTCCTGGCTGCCGATTCCCGGCACCACGGCCGGGTTGAAGTCCATCATGGCCTCAAGGGAGGCGGGAACGGCCGTGATATCGCCGGTCTCGCCGATCCGGATGGGCGAGTGGGGCGCGTACGGCGCGTTGAGACCGGCCGCGATATCGGACAGAGCCGCGTCCGGAGCGGCCTGCATCGCGGCGATCGCCCGCGAGGTCAGGTCATCGAGACCGGCGGCGACCTTCTGCTCGCCGATCAGGCGGCGCGCGATCAATTCAAAGGAGCGGTCGAAGTCGGGATCGACCTTGGGACGGCGGACATCAAGCATCACCAGGAACCAGCCCCTGGCGCTGCGAATCACCGGAGAAAGCTGCATCTCGACCAGGCCTTCCATCGCACCGGCAACCTCGGCGCCATAAAGCGCGTCGATCGCCTCGGGGGTAAGCGCGGTCATCGCCCTGCCACCCAGCGACCTGGTCGTCTCGTCCTCGGAGCTGGCCCTGGCCATGGCCTCGATGGCGTCGCGCAGTCCGACTCCGGAGTATCCCTTCAGCGCGTCGGCAGCGGCGTTGGCCCTGGCCTCGTCGGAGAACTGGACGATGTGGAAATCGTAGCCGGCTTCCACGGCGAATTCGTTCCTGTGCTCCTCGAAGTACTTCAGGGCGACTTCCCTGTTCGCCTTCATCCAGGCCGAAACCTCGCGCGGGGAACCGGCGAGCGCGGCCGAAAGCAGCGACGGCGAGACTTCAAGGAACTCGTAGGAACGGACGTTCTTGCGCTGCGCGGCCACGAAACGCGCCTCGCGCGGAGGAACGACCTGGGCGGCGGTGACGAGTCCGATCATCTTTTCACGCTCGATCTCGCGCGCGACGAAGTCCTCGAACTCCGGGAACTTGACGTTCAGTTCGTACCGGACCCAGTTCTGGTAGCCCTGGGCCTTGAATTCGCCAGTGGCCGGATCCGAGAAACGCTTCACGATCCGTTCACGCACCTCTTCCGGGGTGGCGATCAGGCCGTTCTTCCTGGCCTCGTTCGAAACGAGCCAGGTCTCGATCATGTCATCGGCGACCTTGCGGTACTTGGTCATGGAGACCTTGCGCGGATCGGTGCCGAAGGCGATGAACCGGCTGTCACCGGGGAACATCTGGAAACGCGTGCGCATGTACTGCATGGCCTGCTGGATCATCTCACGCGACGGTTCCTGTCCCGGGTAGGGCGGATCCATCGTGAGACGAAGGCCCATTTCCAGGTCCTTCGAGTCGATTACCGTGTCCCCGACCTTCACCAGTTCGACGGTCTCAGGCGCTGCCATGGGACCGTTTCCACCGCCTCTACGCGCTCCCATCATGTTGAATGACAGGATGAACACGAAGATGATGACGCCGAACAGGACATAGATGATTACTGATTTCGAATGTTTCCTAAGCTCTGCAAGCATTAATGGGCTCCTGGGATCAAAAGACAAAAGCGGCAGGAGTTTACTTCAAACAGAAAGGCTGTGCAACACGCCCAAATGCCCGGCATCAAACATCTTCCAGCAGATGTCCCATCCGGGATTTCTTCGTCTCAAGGTAGACCCTGTCCCGCTCGCCCCTCGGGGGCAGTTCGATCCTGACGCGTTCAACCACCTCAAGGCCGAAACCGGACAGGCCGACGATCTTCCTGGGATTGTTGGTCAGCAGCCTGAGCTTCCTGAGACCGAGGTGCGCCAGGATCTGGGCTCCGGTGCCATATTCCCTCAGATCCGCGGCAAAACCGAGGCTGGTGTTCGCGTCCACTGTGTCGAGACCGCTGTCCTGAAGGGCATAAGCCTTGATTTTATTAGCGATTCCTATGCCGCGCCCCTCCTGCCTGAGGTAGAGCACGACACCGCCCTCGGCGGCCACCCGTGCCAGGGATGCGTCAAGCTGCTGGCCGCAGTCGCACCGTCTTGAGTGGAACACGTCCCCGGTAAGGCATTCTGAATGGACGCGCACCAGGGTCGGGCCCGGTCCGATCTCACCCCTGACCATGGCCACATGGGCGACGCCGCGAACCGTGTCCTCGTACACCACCGCCCTGAAACGCCCCCACTCGGTTTCGACGAACGCCGAACCGACCGCCCTGACCAGAAGCTCCTTCTGCATCCTCCAGGCGATGACGTCGGCCACGGTCACGACGGGGATGTTGTTGGCACGGCCGATCTCGACCAGTTCATCATGGCCGGCAGCGGAACCATCGTCCGACAGCACCTGGCATATCACCGCCGCAGGCGTGCGTCCGGCCATCCGGCACAAATCCACCGACGCCTCGGTCTGACCTGCCCTTGCAAGCACGCCACCCGGAACCGCCCTGAGCGGAAAGACGTGACCGGGGACCACGAAATCGCCCATGGTCGCCTTCTCGTCGCACAGGTCTTCTATCGTGCGCGCCCTGTCGAACGCGGATATGCCGGTGGTCGTCCCGACCCTGGAGTCGATGGACACGGTGAAAGCCGAACCGAAATGCGCCGTGTTCCGGCTGGACATCATCGGCAGTCCGATGCGGTCGACCATCTCGTGCGACATAGCCACGCATACAAGGCCGCTGGCGATCTTGGTCATGCGGTTGACGGACTCGGGAGTGACGGTGTCGGCGGCGAAGATCAGATCGCCTTCGTCTCCGCGATCGCGGTCGTCGACAACGATCGCCATCCCACCGATGCGGATGGAATCCAGGGCCTCGGCCACGGTCACCGCTTCCTGCATGTTGCCATTTGTGCTGGCGGACATCACGACACCTTCGACGACAGTTTCGATGGTCGCGCCGCTGCCCGGCGGACCGGCGGAATAATGACAGCCAATCAGAGGCAAGTCAACGCGCCCCGGGCGTGCCGGGGAGCCGTCAGACGCGCCGAAGCCGCGGCGAAGGAGGTTCACATGCACGCGTTTCGGGTGCCCCGACCATAAATGCTATAATCGCGACCCGGGCCTGGCCCGATGTGGAGGTTCAGATGGACGGCGGGATTACGGAATCTTTTGACATCAACATATTCGAACAGGTGATCGCATCCAGGGGAATGGTTCTGATCGTCCTGCTGCTGCTGATCGCCATGTCCCTGGTCTGCTGGTTCATCATCGTGGTGAAGGCATGGGCCTTCAGGAAGATGAGGAAACAGACCGAGGAATTCATCAAGGCGTTCTGGCACGCGCAGAACCTGGACGAGGTTCGCGAATCCGCCCGGCGCCTGTCTGATTCGCCGGTGTCGCGCATGTTCTCGGCGGCCTGGACCGAGATGAAGCGCAACAAGGACGGCCAGGGTTCGAGCGGCCCGATCGGCGGGGAGTCCGACTTCGGATTCCAGAACGTCGAAAGGACCCTCAGGCGCGCCGTGCAGGAAGAAACCACCAGGCTTGAAAAGCTGACGCCCTTTCTTGCGACGACCGGCTCGGCCGCTCCGTTCATCGGGCTGTTCGGCACGGTCTGGGGCATCATGAACGCCTTCGCGTACATATCTCCGGATCGTCCGGTTCTGGAAACGGTGACCCCTCATATCGCCCAGGCACTGGTCGCGACCGCAATCGGCCTGCTGGCCGCCATCCCGGCGGTCATGGCGTTCAACTACTTCAATTCGAAGATTCGGGTGCTGGTCGTCGAGATGGAAAACTTCTCGATCGATTTCCTGAACATCCTGAAACGCCACTTCTTCAGGGAGCGCTGACGGCCAGGGGCCGAGCGGCACCGGTACTGGAGGTTTCGATGGGAATGGGCAGCAACGGCGGCAACCGCGGGATGATGTCCGACATCAACGTGACGCCGCTGGTCGACGTGATGCTGGTTCTGCTGATCATCTTCATGATCTCGTCGTCCATCGAGACCATGCAGGTCCAGCAGGAGAAGCAACGCATCGAAAAGACCACCAACGACCAGGATCTGGACAGGAACGTCCCGGTCAATCTGCCGAAAACGAACGCGGAACCGGTGAACCTGGCAGAAGAACAGAAACTGGTGCTGTCAATCACACCCGAAGTCAGATTCTACCTGGGCGAGACGATGATCCTCGACTGCCTGGCGATTGCCCCCGGCATCAAGGATACGGTGACCGGAAAATCAAGGCGGACCTGGGGCGCCGAGGATGACACGGCGTTCATTCCCTGCCTGGACGCGCTGGTGAAAAAGCTGGAGCCGAACGCGAAGCTGCAGGCCGACAAGGAACTCTATCTTCGTGCGGATCGAAGCCTCCCGTATGGCCTGACACTGAAGGTCATGGCCAGGATCAGGGCTGCCGGGATCGGCAAATTCGGCCTGGTGTCGGACTCCGAGCCCGTTGTGGAGCAGTGATGCGGGCCCATGGCGCGGGCGCGCCGGAAAGGTGCTGAAACGATGGAATGGCTGGACAGGGCGGCGGCGGCTCTCGGCCTGCCGGACAGGAACACATTCCTGATCGGTGTGGTTCTAACCGTCGTGATCCACGTGTGCATCTTCACGATGCTCGCGACCGCCGGGGGCACGCCTGCCGATCCGCTCGATCTCCTGATGGCCGGGACACGTCGCATGTGCGGTGACCAGCGCTGCGCGGAGGCCCCGTTCATGTCACTGCGGCGAGGGCCGGATTCCACGGACGGAATGGACACGGGCATCATCGAGGCGTCCGTGATTCCGATGCTCGGAATGGCGAAGAAGCAGCCGGGACAACTGCCCCGGTTCCAGAAATACGAGCAGGCCGAGACCACCGAGGAAGCTGTCAACATATCGAAAAAGAACGAAACGACCTCCGTTGTGAAGAACAAGGAAGTAAAGCCGAAGACGGCCGAACTGGATCGACGCCGCAAAAGCAAGGATCTGGGCGACATCATCGGCAACGCTCCCCGCGTCGACGATCCCAGGGCCAGCGCGACCGCGCTCGATCGCATCATCGGGTCCGAGCATGGCTCCGTGAACGGAAGAGGCACAGAGTTCCGTGAGGGAAGCGAGTATGGCGCGCGTGTAGGCGAGGCGATTCGGAGCAAATTCACGGTGCCGCCCTACCTGACCGACGCGCAGTTAAAAAAACTTAATGTAATCATACAGATAACCAAGATCAGCGCCGCCGGTCAGATCATTGAATTCAAGGTCGAACGGCTGTCCCCGGACAACAATTTCAACAACGCCGCCCTTTACGCCATCAAAAGGTTCTCCTCGAAGGACGGCGGCAACGCATACCTCCCATCGCCAGATTCGAAGACGCTCGACCTGGTCAACCGGCGCGGCATCACAGTCGAACTGAACGGCGCCCTCTTCAGGAGATGACGTGACTGACACGACAGCGAGTCGACGCGTCGGGACGGTCATCGTCGCGGCACTGATCGCGGGCTCAATCGCGGCCGGAGCCGCGTCAGCCCTGGCGCGTCCGGACGTCGGAGCGCCTGAAGGACCGATGCCGGCGGACACGAGATGCGGCGAGTTCGGCTGGGATCCGAAGGTCCAGGCCACGGTGCCCGTCGCGTGGCCTCTCATCCTGGACCTGTCCGCCAGAGGCGCCCTTGCCATGGAGTCCGCCAACCTGGCCGACGCCATCGCGATGCAGTTGAGGATGACCGGTTCGTTCTCGGTGCTGCCTCGCGACGCGGCGCCTTCGGGCGGGGCGATAACGTGGGTGTCGCCGCTGGCCTTCGACTACCTTGGATGGCGGGAAGCCGGCGCATGGATGGTCATCACCGGCGAGCTCGACCTGGAAGGCGACGGCCTGGCCAGATTGACCCTGTCGGCCTATTTGACCGAGGAAGGAGACGTGCTGCAGATGACCGGCGCGTCCGCCTCCATGCCGGTCGCGGATTTGATTTCGTTCGGCAGGCGGTTCGTAGACTCGGTCACCGCGTGCGTGACCGGCTGTCCCGGGATGCTGTTCACGAGGATCGTGTACGCCAGGAAAGCGCCCGGCACGACCAAGGAAATCTGGATGACCGACGTGGGCTCGGGCCTCCAGACCCAGGTCAGTTCCGACGGATCCCTTGCCGTTCTTCCGGGGTGGGGACCGGAAGGCGCCGTTACCTGGACTGGATACGCGGCCGGAAACCCCGATCTTTATCTGGATAAAAAACTTTTCGGTTCGAGACCCGGGCTGACCACCGGCGTCGCCTTCGCGCCCGATGGAACCGTTGCCGCCCTGGCATGGGGTCACGAGGCATCCACGGACATATACCTGGTCGATCCCGTTTCCGGCAGGACGGGCAAACGCCTTACTTCCGGCAGTGGCGACAACCTGAGCCCGTCCTGGTCGCCGGACTCGAAAAAAATCGCGTTCGTCTCTGATAGAAAGGGATTCCCGACCATCTTCACGATGGACAGGGACGGTGCCAATCAACGTGCACTCCAGATCGCCGGAAACTACAACACGGGCCCGGACTGGTCGCCCGACGGCACGCGGATCGCCTGGCAGGGGCGGGGCGAAGGCGGCCGGTTCTCGATCTGGGTGCTGGAACTGGCGACCGGACAGGCCAGAAGGATCAGCCGTGGCGGATTCAACGACGAGGAGCCGTCCTGGTCGGCCGATGGAAGATTCATAGTCTATACGTCCACGCGGAACGGTAGGAAGCAACTCTATGTGATGAAGGCTGACGGCAGTGACGCGACACCAGTTTTCAACGACGATGCCGAGTACTTCACACCTGCCTGGGAACGACGGATTCCGTCAATGAAGAGCAGGTGACGGTTACGGCCGCGGCGGGACGGGCCGATATGGGAGGAGTTCAGATGGCGGATACTTTCGGAAGACACCGATCCACGCGGACGCCGGCCCTGCTCAAGGCGCTCGGCGCGGTCGAGGCGCCTCAGTCGCTTGACCATGACGGCGCTTTTCCGATAGTCATCTCGGCGGCCAGGGGCGCGCGTGTCAAGGATGCGGATCAGAACCGCTACCTGGACATGACATCCTTCTTCGGCGCCTGCCTGGCCGGACACCGACACCCGGCGGTAATCGGAGCGGCAAGAAAGGCGATTGGAACGCTCGCCCACACGATGGGAGACGTGTTTCCGGATCAGTCGAGGGGCGCCCTGCTGAAGAAACTGCAGTCGTTGATGCCCGCGCCGGATTACAAAGGCCATCTCTCGCTGAACGGGGCGGACGCTGTCGAGACAGCACTCAAGTTCGCCGCCGCGTATACAGGAAGAGGCGGCGTGATCTCGTTCGAAGGCGCCTACCACGGTCTGTCGGCCGGGGCGCTGGAGGTGACCTGGCGCCCTGATCTGAAGGCCGCCTTCGCTCCATGCCTGTCAGGCAGGGCCGTTTTCGCCCCATGGCCGGCGACAGACGGATCCGACATGGGCACAGTGCTGTCGACGGTGGAGCAACTTGCGGGTTCAACGGTCCTGAACTCGTTCGGCGCCGATATCGGAAGGCCGGGAGCGCTGATCGTGGAACCGATACAGGGAAGGGGCGGAGTCAGGGTCCCCCCTCCCGGTTTCCTGAGCGCCCTGCGCGATATCTGTTCCAGACACGACATCGTGTTCATCGCTGACGAAATCTACTGCGGCTGCTTCAGAACCGGAACATTCCTGGCTTCCGAGTCGGATGGAGTCGCGCCTGACATCGTCTGCCTGGGCAAGGCGCTTGGAGGCGGCTTCCCGATATCGGTGGCGATGATGCGCGGGGATGTGGCGGCGGCGGTGTCCTCGTCAAACGGAGAAGCGGTCCACACATCGACCTTCATGGGATGGCCGGTCTCGTGCCAGGCGGCGATCGCCAGCATCGTCGCCCTGGAGAGGATGGCGCCAGCGGCGCGGGCCGGAACGATCGAGGCCCGG
>JAGOFO010000077.1 GCA_017997155.1 Myxococcota bacterium | reverse complement strand
TCCGGACGTGAATCGATGCCCTTATACAGCAGAGCCTTTTGAACCGCGGAGGGGCTTTTTACCCTTAGCGGGAAGGCGTTCCAGGTGCACAGGCTGTCCGGGAGCGTCTCGGGCAGTCTGGCCGAGGTCCCGGGTATACCGGCATCACGAAGACCATTGAGCAGCCGTTCAGCGTTGTGACGTCTGACCGCGTTTCGCAGGTCCAGTCGTTTCAACTGCAGGCGTCCCAGTTTGGCCTGAAAAGCCGACATAGGTCTGATCGACGAAGGATCGAATGCGAGGTCCGGTTCGTCGAACATGCGATCCAGGCGGGCGCGATCCAGGGCGTTCAGCGCCAGGAAAGGGCCAAGCAGGGCCCCGGTGTAACCAGCCCTGGTGGTCAGGGCCCAGTTCGCCAGTCCCGTCATCGCGCGTTTCCTGACCGCGGAATCCGGTTCCGGCGCGGCGGACGCGACGGTTCGCCGCACCCTGCCTGCCAGCACCGCGTCGTCGGTCAGTACCAGACCGCCGCCGAACGTCATCATGTTCTTGCCGTGGACCAGGCTGATGCACGCGGCCTTTCCGAAGGTGCCGACCGTCCTTCCCGCAAGACTGGCGCCGATAGATTGTGACGAGTCCTCGATAAGCGGAATGCCACGTTGCGAACAGAAGCATGAGATTCTATCGACGGGAGCGGGTTGGCCGAACGGGTGTATCACGATCACGGCGGACGCGTTGGCCGGCGTGTAGCGTTCAAGGCGATCGGGATCCATCGCGAAATGGCCGGTATGACACGGCGCGAACGATGGCTGCAGTCCAAGCCCGCGCACGACGGTCGGAACCGTCTTGAATGCGTATGCCGGGACCACGACCGGAGAGCCGGCCGGCAGATCCATCGCGGCCATGACAGCTCCCTGCGCGGCCCTTCCCGACGACACGGCGATTGCGTGCGAGACCCCGTGATACGCCGCCACCTCGCGCTCGAAAGACAGCAACTCGCCAGGGTCGGCGTGGCCATGCAGGATCTCGGTCAGAACAACGGTCAGTTCCGCCTCGTCCATATTGATGTTGTGGCGTGGCACCGGTCTCATGCGACGGCCCTCCAACTGGCGGATCCCGATTCTACCAGACATCCTGAGCTGGAATGTGATAAAACCGGCTCGTTTCGGGCCAGGAGGACCCCGTGGAATTCGAGCTTGTCGTTTCCGAGGATTTCTTTCCGTCACCGATGATTGCCGGGTTCATATGGGCGACCGGAATCGATCCGGTGTTTTCCGACGTGATGCCCGACTTCCTTAAACCCCACGTGGATGCCGCGTCGTGGCAGGGCGAGGATTTCTGGCCCCGTGGCATCAAGACCAGGGTTCGGGACATGGTCAGGCACGGCAGGTACCACCCGTCGGGGCGCGGCAAGCCGGCAAGCGAGTTCCTGTTGAAGGCGGCCGTTGACGGCGAGTTCCCGGCGATATGCGGTCCGGTGAACATCAACAACGCCATCAGTCTCAGGTCCGGGCTTCCGATATCGGTTTTCGACGCGGCTCTTACAGGCCCTGAATTGATGATCAGGTGGGGGCTGCCTGGCGAGTCGTATGTCTTTAACCGCGCCGGCCAGGAAATAGACTTGACCGACCTTATCGTTGTGTGTTGTCGGGACGAACAGGGCGAATGGCGGCCATGCGGCAATCCGGTCAAGGATTCGATGGCGACCAAGGTTCGGGAAACGACACGCGACGTCCTGGCCGTCATCTACGCCCCGAACGACTATGACCCGGCTGATCTTGAGACCTGGTGCGCCGAGTTCACCAGTCTTCTGACGTCTGAATGTCACGCGAAGTCGGTCGGTTTCCTGGTGTGAAACGGTTCGGTTCGCCGGTTACACGTCGTTGAATGCGTCGCGGACAACCTGGCAGTCCAACAGCGGGGCCGTGGTCGGGTTGATCAGCGGCGAGTCGCAGAATTCGAGCAGCATCGGCATTGCCTGGATGTCGACCTCCAGCCGTTCCGTCTTGCCGTCACCGTTCGTGAAGTCATGCGCCTTCGGTCGGGACGAGTCGTCTCCGCCATGGTACAGGTAGGTTCCATCCGGCACGGTCTCGGACCACATGTCGTATCTGGGCCAGGTCTTGTAGCTTTCGATGCTGCGATCCCAGATTGCGTGGATGTGGCGGACTTCTTCCGCCGTCAGCGGCATGCCCACGGGCGCACACATCGCCAGCATCTGGGCGCCTTCGATCCGATAATCGGTGCAGTTGTCCGGGCCGGGTTCGCCAGCGGGAGGATGAAGCACGCTGTCCATGCGCTGGGCCAGACCGTTCATCAGCCCCAGTGCGTAGTCCAGTTCCCAGTTGACCAGCGCGTTCGCCACCGCCGCCATGTGGAAATTCCAGTTGATGTGGTAGTTGAAACAATGCGTTATCTGGCTGAACTGGTCGTAAAGCGAGTTGTAACCGGTCTTGCAGTCGACCCCGCGCGTGTCGCCGTAAGCCACCAGGGCGGCCGCGGCCCGCGCCGTGCACTCGCTCTGGTCATCGAGTCCCGAGAAACAAACGAACGATGACAGATCCTTCTCGTTTTCGCAGCCGGGCCGATAGGCCACGCCATTTTTGTCCTTGGTCCTGATGTTGTAGCCGTTGTCGACGATGTCCTTGGCGAACCCCTTCATGTAATCAAGAGTCTGCATGCATGCGTCACGAACCGATCCTTCCTCGAGGTTCTGGATCATGTAGGGCAGCAAAGCCATGGTCCTGAACATGTGGCAGACGTCGTCCTTGCTGCGAAGGTTGGTGACCCAGATATCGCCGAACACCGGGTTGTTCACGTATTCGAAGCGTTCCGCGTTCCAGTCGGAGTACTCGGTGTACCAGTACGAGTAGTCGACCGCCTTGGTGTGTCCCAGGAGGTCTGTCCATTCGTGGTTCTGGCCGATGATGTTGCGCGCCATGACATAGATGTTTTCGTCGTTTTCGTCGAAAAGGAAGCCGGTCATCGTCGCCGTGATGCCTTTGCAGTACTGCTCCGCCACGCGTCCCGCCCATTCTTCGTGCGTCTGCATGTATAACGCCTGCGCGGCGCTCAGGATCTCGGTTGTCGGGATCATGACGTTGTGCGCGCCGCCGGCCTGGCCGTGATAGAACGTCAGCTTGCCATCTTCCTTGATCAGGTCGACATCCTGCCACCAGACCATCCAGTCCGGTTTGCCCGTGGAGGCATCGTAGCCATGCGACGTGTCCCACACCCATTTGAAGTATCCGGTGTCCTTCAGGTATGCGACATATCTCTGCGTGAATTCGGTGACTTCCTGAGCCGTCAGAGGTTCGCCGACCTCGGGGCGCGTGAACGTGACCGGCAGGCTGGTCGGCAGGTGATCCGGCTTGACGAATACATCACTGGTGTCGGTGGCGATCACGTCGTCCGGAACCAACGTGTCCGATGTGTCCAAGGGCTGGATATCGGTCGCGACAGTGTCCCTGTCGTCGCCGTCGTTCGTGTCCGTGCGATCCACGTCCTGCGGTGCGACGTCCTCGTGCGCGTCCGCGACGACATCGGGCTGTCCATTATCGTTGCCGCACGCGGCCATGAACGTCAGGGCGGCAATCGCCATCACCGTCTTGATTCGTATTGTCTTCATGCAGTCCAACTCCCGGGTTACCAAAAGGAGACAGAATGATACTTTAAGTGAGCCGGATGTTGTTGTAGATTTGCCGCGGCAATCGTTCGCTGAACCCACGAGGGGGGCCTTCTTGTTTTTTCCATACGGCGACACTCCGAATCCGCAGGGGTTCAAACCCTGGATGACCAGGCTGCTGATCTTCCTGAACTTCGCCGTGTTCTTTCTCGTCACGGTCCCGCTGAGTCGCCAGGCCCAGCTTGGCGATGGAGCGGACGTCGCTGAACTGCTTGAGTACCTGCGTCAACGTTTTCCCGGCCGCACGCTTCAGAGTCTGCTGGAAGGTCTGACCCGCTACGATGTCTTCACGTTCGTGCACGGCTACAAGGCGGGCGACCCGTCATTCCTGGATTTGATGGCCAGTCTGTTCATGCACGGCAGCGTGTGGCACCTGCTGGGCAACATGCTCTTTCTGTGGATCTACGGTGACAACGTCGAGCACAGGCTGGGGCGTGTCGGCTTTCTGCTGACGTACCTGGTTACCGGAGTGGTGGCGACGCTGACGTTCGGCCTCTTCGCATCCGACTCGATGACCCCGATGATCGGCGCGTCCGGCGCGATCTCGGGTATCCTCGGCGTGTATTTCGTGTTGTTCGGGGCCAATCGGATCAAGGTTTTCGTGTTCCTTTTCCCGTTCCTGGTGACCCGATGGTACGTTCCGGCGCGGGTGGTTCTGAGTTTTTATCTTGTCATCGACAACCTGTTGCCGTTCGTGGTCGGAGTCGATTCCGGGGTCGCCTACGGCGCGCACATCGGTGGTTTCGTCGGCGGGCTGGTGATAGGTCTGGTGGCTTCCAGGATCAATACCGAGGCGCTGAAGCGAAAGCTTTTCCCGGCGAAGCGGGTCGTTATCCGCGAGGTGCCACGGACGGGGCGTCCAGACCCGCGCTCGATAGTCATCGATGCCGAGTATGTCGATGATGACCAGGATCAGGGTTTCACGAAGCGTCCGTAGGCAGGGTAGTGCCAGACGGCCTCGACGTCCGGTGCCGCGGGATCAAGGCACGGGTCGCAGTAGCTTTCCGACCACATCACGAAGAAGTTGCCGGAACCGACGTCGATGACAGACGGCTCGTAGTACTGCATCGCGTCGTACTTCTGATTCTGATTGTCGCGGTTGACAACGATCGGGTCGCCGATCGCTGCGATCGATGCGGCGGCCCCGTCCCACGCCGGCCTGAACATCAGCAGGTCGGTGGTGTTGTACTTCCCGGTGTTCGGGTCTTTTTCGTTGTTCCACTTGTACCAGACCACCACGGTTCCGGACTGGCCCGAGGCGATTGCCGGGTAAGTGTAGTACCAGCCGGTTTCCGTCAAAACGGTGGTTCCCAGGGCGCCGGTGGCCGGGTTGACCGCCGCCAGCGAAAGACCGGGCCGGTCGTTCGATGTATGCCAGGCCGTGAAAACGTGTCCAGCCGGATTCACCGATATCGCGGGGTTATCCCCAGGAGTCTCGAAGAAGGTCGGTTCGGAAGGCGTTTCTTCGGAGTTGGCCGGAACGTCAATCCTGGCAATCTTCGTGACCGACTTTCCAAGAACCGTCGTCGTGTGCGACCAGGTCAGGAGGATGTCCCCGGCGCTGTTGACGGCGACGTCGGCGTATTGCTCATCCTCGCTTTCACGTGGATACGGGAAGATCAGCGCCCCTGACTTCGAGCCGTCCGCATTGAACCGCTGGGCCACGGCCTGGAAGACGTTGCCGCCCGGCCAGGCCCACGTTGAGGCGATTACGAACCTGCCGTCGGGCAGCGCGGCAATCTTGGGGATCCAGTTGTTGACCGAGGGCGGTTCACCGTCGATGGCGGGCATGAAACGCCGCGCCGCTTCCATGATCGGCGTTCCGTCCAGTTTGAATGACTTGTAGTAGACGCGCATGTTGTCGTTCGGTATGTCGATGACATCCTGGACAGCGTCCGTGCTGGCTGCATCGCTGGCTGCCGCGTCCTGGTCCACCGTGTCAACGATGGCCACATCATCGTCCATCGTGTCGCTGACGGTCGCATCCCCGTCAACGGCGTCGGTCGGTTCAACGACGTCGACCGATTCAACGACTCCGCCCGATTCAACGACTCCCTCCGACTCCGTGATGTCGATCTGCTGCGGTTCGGCAAGGCCGCGACCGTCCCTGAATGTGTAGTACCCCTGGTAGTCCTGGTGCCATGCGATCATGACGTTGTCGCCGGAAATCGCGATTTCGGCCTCGTAGGAATTGCCCGCGTTATCAGGGTCAACGTCGAAGGGCGCGACCAGAAAGGTTCCGTCGCATGCCATGCGGGCGGCTCGGATGGTGCCGAAGCCGGTCTGATCCGAAAACGAGGTCCAGCCGAGCCAGATCGCCTTGCCGTCGAAAGCGGCGTTGACATGCACGACCAGTCTGCCTTCATCCGGCAGCAGTTTCATCAGGTCGCGGCTGGCAATCAGTTCTGCGCAGTTCTTCGTGATTTCCGTGTCGGTGACCGCGTCCGTGGCGTCCTGTCGTCCGTCATCCGTATCGGTTGGGTCAACGACGTCGTTCGGAATCACGTCCCCGACCGCATCGGGCGTCTCGACGTCACCGGCAAGATCATTGCCGCCATTTCCCGAACCGCAGCCACCTGCCAATGCGATCATGGCCGCTGCCAGAAGCGAAAGTACTGGTGCCGTTGCTGTCTTCATCAGCCGGTTCCTCGCGAGGTCTTGAGGATTATATGTCAGGTCGGTGGTCGCCGGTTGGGATTGTGTCCGGCTCAGGTTCGACGAATCCGGTTGTCGATCAGGGAACGATAGAGTTCCGTCAGCGCGGCAGTGTGTGACGAGACCCCGAATTCATTCAGGATTCTGGTTCGGGCGGCCGCGCCGAGCCGCTCGCAGGTGGCGGGATCGACCATAAGTGTCGCGGCGGCATCCACAAGGCCGTCAATATCGCCGGGTTCAAGCAGGACGCCGTTGACGCCGTCGATGACAAAGTCCTGAAGACCACCGCAGCGAAATCCGACGACGGGCGTCCGGTGCAGCATGGCCTCGGCCGGGGCCAGTCCGAAAGTCTCGAACCTGCTGGGGCACAGGTAAACCGATGCCCGGGACATCTGGATGCCGAGTTCGTCCGGGGGCAGCCAACCGACGAATTCTATTCGGGATGTCTCACGTCCCGCGGCGGTCGCGGCGAACTTTCGCTTGTACCGTCGTTCGGATGGCGGGCTGTCGGGCAGGCCGCCCGCCACGACCACCCTGAAAGAGTCAGAGCGGTCGATCAGGCCAAGCGCGATCTGGAACATCGCTTCGGTTGCCTTCACATCCCCGAAACGTCCGGCGTTGATTGCGACTCCACGCGTCCGGGGCCAACGGGCCGCGGCGGCGGTTGTTGTGTCCGGGACGCACGGACCGACCAGTACGGCCCTGGACACGGCCCGGGGGTAGTCCGCGAACAGCACTTCGCGTTGCGCGCTCGACAGCACTATCAGGGCATCGCACCGATCGATCGCGCGATCCTGCGCGATGCTGCTGGAAGTCTCGTCGATTCGTCGTTGCCGGTTCATGTGCCGGTGCATCAGGTGCAGAGTCTTGACGACTGGAACCGAGTCCGCGGCCACTTTCGTCGCGAAATCCAGAAGCATCGACTGGTGAAGATGGACTATGTAGGGATTCGACTCGATGGCGAGCGATGTGGCGCGTTCAAGCTCATCCGGTGACGAGACGCGGATCACCCGCAGGTGTCGATCCGCGAAATCGAAGATCTGCGGACAGATTGACGGCCCCGGCGTGCCGCAGCATGGACGCCAGGCGTCGAACGACACCACCGTGCAGTGGATTCCGGCCGCCAGCAGCCCATTCACCTCGGCGCCGACCGCGGTCGACAGGCCACCGTTAATCCGGGGCGGAAAGTCGCGCGTGACGACAAGGACGTTCATCGGACCTCGATCCCGTCGAGCGGCGTGACGGCATTCCGGGGCAGGGCGGGGCCGGCACTCCGGGTGTACCACTCGGCGTCCAGCAGACACTCGCACAGGCCGGGCACCAGGAATGACTTCGGGTCGCCGGCCTTCAGTTGTGAACGATGCGCAGCGATTGCGTTCAGTTTGATGCCGCGCCACCGCCTGATGTCGAGGATCACGTCCGCGTCGGCCGGTTCGATGCCGGTCGCGTCCATGGATTCGCCGGTGGGAACCGGCCCGGCCAGCTCGGGCATCGTCCGTTGCATGAACGCCCTGACTTTGCCGAAAAGCCCCTTCGGAAACTGCGAAAAAATTAACCTGGGTCGTTTGCGGGAGGCCATTTTACTGATGATCGAGGTCAGGGCCGCCGTGACGGCCAGGTGGTCGGGGTGGCCATAGGCGCCATCCTCGCCGAGGGTAACGACCACGTTCGGCTTCAGTCGATCCAGGACGTCCTTTACACGATACTCCAGTTCAATGGACTCGCCGGACAGGCGACCGTCGGGCAGATCCAGGAAGATCGGAGGTTGAACCCCCATCGCGCGGCACGACAGGCCCAGTTCCACCGTCCGCAGCCTGGCCAGCATCGGACCCGGCTTCACCACGCCGTCGCGGTCGCGGCCGGCCTCTCCGCGAGTGGCGCAGACGACCGTGACGACCGCTCCACCCTGGGCAGCCATGGCCAGCAGCCCGGCGCAGGAGTATGCCTCGTCGTCCGGGTGGGCGAAGACCGCCGCGATCCTGAGTTTTGCGTACTCAAGCAACTGCCTGTCTACTCCGCGATAAGCGAGCGCACCAGTGCCAGGGTTGAATCCATCTCGGCAGGGGACATCTTGCCGGCCTTGAAGTATTTCACCCGGCCATCGCGACCGATGATGATCACCACGTCCTTTCCGTTACACTCGCCAAGGTTCCATGCGTTCTTCAGGATGTGGGCCGGGTCCGTCAGGATCAGCGAGTTGAACTTCTTTTCCTTGCCGCGCACTACCGACCTGATCAGTGCGTTCGCCAGCAAGGTGTCCTTCATGTTGACAACGCCTAGTCCCCGAAACTTCGACACATCCAGATCCGAGCGGTTCAGCAGCTCGCGGAACGGCTCGTTCTGATTCTGAACATCGGGATCCGTGTAGAAAAGCGCCAGGACCTTAACACCGATGTCCGGGATCGCCGCGTCCTTGTCCCGGCTGTCTTTCACCTTGACCGCGGATACGGCGTCGCCTTTCGACAGTGCCCGGGTTCCAGTCGACCAGAATGTCACGCTAGCAAGAATTGCCAGGGCGACGATGGTCGCACTCGCCCGGACGCCGTCGCGCGCCCCGATCTGGAACAGTCTCATGAAAGACCTCCTGGCCGTTGATGTCAGCGTCAATTCTTGCCAGTGGAGGCCGGGGCGTCAACCCCCGGCGAAGGAAGGGTCAATTGAATTTCCCGGCGGCGACCGCGAGCCGGGTCGATGCGCGCTTCAGGGAGGCCGAGACCGCCTTGAATTCCTCTTCATGGGCGGGACTGAGCGTCTGGAGCCGTGCCGTGGCCCGATCGAACGCCTTCTGCGCGCGTTCCACATCGATTTCGTCGCGTTCCTCGCACGCCTCGGTCAGGATCCTGACGTGGTCCTCGAGGATCTCCATGAAGCCCCCGGCCATCGCGAACAGCTTGATGGTGCCGTCCTTCAGGACAAGACGCATCGGGCCGATCCCGACCACCGAGATCATCTGGATATGCATCGGCAGCACGCCAAGCTGGCCATCCGCGCCAGGCAGAGATATCTCGGTGACCTCAAGGTCGTGTATCCGCGTCCCGTCGGACTCGACCACGTCAAGTTTCAGCGACATGCCGACCTCATTGCGCCCTCGAACCGGGCACTATTCCGCCATCATCTTGCGGGCCCGTTCCACCGCCTCGTCGATCGTCCCGACCATCCAGAATGCCTGCTCGGGCAACTCGTCATGCTTGCCGTCGAGGATCTCGGTGAACCCGGCCACCGTGTCCTCAACCTTGACGAAACGGCCTTCCTTGCCGGTGAACTGCTCGGCCACGAAGAACGGCTGGGACAGGAACTGCTGGATCTTTCTGGCTCGACTGACCGTCTGGCGCTGGGCCTCCGACAGTTCGTCCATGCCGAGAATCGCGATGATGTCCTGCAGATCGCGGTATTCCTGGATGCACTCCTGGATACGGCGAGCGACCAGGTAGTGGTCGACCCCGACAACCGCCGGGTCGAGGATGCGCGACGTCGAGTCGAGCGGGTCGACGGCCGGGTAGATGCCGAGTTCGGCGATCTGCCTGGACAGAACGGTGGTCGCGTCCAGGTGGCTGAACGTCGTTGCCGGCGCCGGGTCGGTGAGGTCGTCCGCAGGCACGTAGATTGCCTGGACCGACGTGATCGAACCCTTTCGGGTCGACGTGATGCGTTCCTGCAACTCGCCCAGGTCGTAAGACAGAGTCGGCTGGTAACCGACCGCGGACGGGATGCGGCCCAGCAGCGCGGAAACCTCGGACCCCGCCTGCGTGAAACGGAAGATGTTGTCGATGAACAGGAGGACGTCCTGGCCTTCCTCGTCTCGGAAGTACTCTGCCGCGGTCAGCGCGGACAGACCGACACGTGAACGCGCCCCCGGGGGTTCGTTCATCTGGCCGTAGACCAGCGCGGTACGGTCGATAACGCCGGATTCCTTCATCTCAAGCCACAGGTCGTTGCCTTCGCGGGTACGTTCGCCGACGCCGCCGAACACCGAGACGCCGCCGTGATGCTTGGCGATGTTGTGGATCAGTTCCATGATGACGACGGTCTTGC
>JAGOFO010000076.1 GCA_017997155.1 Myxococcota bacterium | reverse complement strand
CCGGGCCTCGACGCACCCGATCACCTGCGCGGTCACGCGTCTGGCGTACGAATCCGTCCTGCACAACAGTTCGGTTGCCATGAAACACCCCCTGAAGACGGATTCAGTCGATGGAGTACAGCGCGTTCACGAATTCGGACGCGTCGAAGGACCTGATGTCGGTAACAGCCTCGCCAACGCCGACGAACCAGACCGGAAGGTTCATGTCGCGCGCGATCGAGACCACCACACCACCTTTTGCAGTGCCGTCCAGCTTGGACAACCCGATGCCGGTCACCTTGACCGAATTCAGAAACACGTCCGCCTGCCGGACGGCGTTCTGTCCCATTGTGGCGTCCAGCATCAGCAATACCTCGTGCGGCGCGCCAGGCACCGCCTTGCCGAAGACGCGATGCACCTTCTTCAGTTCGTCGACCAGGTTCACGTCGGTGTGAAGGCGACCGGCCGTGTCGGCAATCAATATGTCGAATCCTTCGGCGACCGCTCGCCTGGCCGCGTCGAAAAACAGCGCCGACGGGTCCTGACCCGGCTTCCCGACGACCACGGGAACGCCTATCCTTTCACCCCAGATCCCAAGCTGGTCGGCGCCGGCGGCGCGATAAGTGTCACCGGCGGCAAGCAGAACCTTCCTGCCGCGTGCCGCGTACCAGTTCGCCAGCTTCGCGATGTTAGTGGTTTTCCCGGTCCCGTTGACCCCAACCACCATCACCACGTTCAGACCGGGCGCATCCAGCGACGGCAGGCCGTGACGCTGTCCCTGCAGCATCGTCAGCGTGCGGTCCCGAAGAAACGACATTACCTGCGGCACCAGGTCGCTACCAGACGGCTTGAAATCGTTCCTGAGCCCCTCGGTCAGTTCCATCGCGGTGCGAACGCCGATATCCGCGGTAAGCAACGCTTCCTCGGCACCGGCAACCAGGGTCTGGTCCAGCTCGCCCCCGCGACCGAACGTCTCGGCAAGCCGCGCCACGAAACCTTCCTTCCGTGTGCGCGCCAGGCCCTCGGTCATGTGCCGGGCCTTTTCTATATCGACCTTGAAGGAGGGCTCGGACGGGGTCGTCCGGGCAGGTTCAGCCGCCTTGCCCTGCTTTCCGGGCTGAACGGATGGCCGCGTTGCGGCCTGGGTGTCTGCGGAAGGCGCGGCAGCTTTGCCGGTCATGCGTCCATCGCGCGCCGAACGACCATTCCTGGCGGTCGACGCATCCGGATCCGGCAAGTCATCGTCCTCGTCGTCTGACTCATCAGGCCTGCCACGCCCACGACCGGCCCCGGTTTTTCGGGCGCCCTTCTTTCTGGTCATCCTCACCACGGTTGCGATGATCATGGCCAGGAAACCAAGCCCGAGGACTATCAGAAACAACAGGGACGCTTCGAAACCGGCAAGCAGCATCTTCTCTCCAGATAACGTCGAAAACCGGGTGAAATCCTAGTTATGACAAGGCGATCCGTCAAGCCCGCGCGAGGGATATGTGCCTGACCCTGTCTAGAAGGGCGAATGTGATTCGCCCCTACGAGGCCAGGTCTATCTGGTCGACCCGCCCACGGAAAGGGTTACAGCCTTCAGGTATTCGCCCTCTGGCCAGGATGGGTTGACCGGGTGATCCGGGGCGGCGCCGGCAACCTTCAGGATCGAGACCTGACGACCGGCGTAACCGGCGGCGTCTCGAAGCATCTCGACAAAGGCGTCGCGCCTGACGACCGACGAGCACGAGCAGGTCATCAGGATACCGCCCGGGCGAACCGCCTTCATCGCTGCCACGTTCAACCTTTGATAATGCTTCATCGCCGCGTCCAGCGACTGTCGACCCACGGCCAGCTTGGGGGGATCGCAGATCACCACGTCAAAGGTCTGCGAACCTTCGACAAAGCGGGACGCATCATCGCGCACGAACCGAACCCTGTCGGACACTCCATTGATTCCGGCGTTTTCATTGGCCGTCCGGATCGCCTCGGCCGATGAATCCACTCCGATCACCGAAGCCGCGCCAGCCAACGCCAGATTGATGCCGAAACCACCGGAGCAGCAGAACAGGTCCAGGACTTCCGCTCCGGCGGCGAATACCCTCAGGTCATGCCGATTCTCACGCTGATCCGCGTAAAAGCCGGTCTTCTGACCCTGACCGGGACGCGTGACGAAACGCACCCCGTTTTCCAGGACTTCCACTGGCTCCCCGGAAAGGGATCCCTCGTCCCGACTTGCTATCCCTTCCAGCGCCCTCACCTGTTCAACCACGCGGAAACATACGGGAGCGTCCGAACCCAGACATGACCTGACCGCGGCAGCCACGTCGGCACGATGCATCGATGCCCACACGGCTGACTCCATCACGACCGCCCGCCCATCGAAAACGTCTATCGTCAGGCCGGAGAGGCCGTCTCCCTCGCTGTTCACCATCCTGAAGATGGAAGTCGCCGAACCGGGCAGTCCCATGGCGCGGCGCAGGTCCCAGGCGCGCGCGATCCTGTTTCTGATCAGCGTCCCGGGGTCGGCTTCGTCGGCGGGCCCGCCCACCAGCCTGACTCGATACGATGAAGCCGGATTATAGAATCCCCTTCCGATCAGCGCGCCACGCTCATCGACAAGGGTCACCAGGTCCCCCGCGCCGGGGGCCGAGTCCACAGCGGCAACCGCACCCGAAAACACGACCGGACAACCAAACCAGAACGGTCTGGCACGTCCCTTCGCGATAGTGACGACATGTTCACGCATCAATCAACCTCGCCCGGGTCAATGGTTTGTCCCGTCTTCTTCTTGGCGTTAAGCACCGTCGAATCTTACGATCATCGCGATGAAGTACGCAAAGACCATCGCGATCATCCTGTTGTCGACCATCCTGATGGGCGCTGCCGCCTGTGCCGGCGGCAACCGGACGGTACGAAACGACAAGGCGGCGGCCTCCCGCGACACCGGTTCCACGCGCACCGCGAAGAAAAACCGCGGAACCGGGGCAGACCCGTCGAAAACAGCCGGAACCCAGGCGGCGCGCGTGTCGGCCGCCACCGCCAGATGTCAGGAACTGCTGCCCCTGATGGAGAAGGTCTCGAAAGAGACGGGACTCGAACTGCCGTTGCTGGTTGGAATCGTCCGTGTCGAATCGAACTTCAGGAATGATGTGCGCTCCCGGGCAGGCGCGATCGGCCTGACCCAGTGCATGCCGAAGACCGCGAAAGGGAAAAAGTGCGGCCCGCTGAGCGACGAGTACGAAAACCTCAAATGCGGCGCCAGGGTATTCCTGGCCTTTCTAAACTACTACGACGGGTCCGTCTATCTGGGGCTGTCCGGCTACAACGCCGGCCACGGAATGCCCGCAACGGCGCGCAGGAACAGCGAGTTACCGGCCAACATCGAATACGTTGAAAAGGTACTGCAGGCAGCGGCGCGATTCGAATCAAGGGGTTGCGAGTTCTGAAACCTTCGCTGGCTAGTCCGCGGTTCTTCCGACGATCTCGCCCGGGATGGCGGTGAACTGGATACCGATCGAAGCCGACTCAAGAATGCCGTCGCCGTCGCCGTCGATATCAGGCACGACCAGCAGTTCGAGCAGGGTCTGAACAGTGGCCTTGTCCACGGGAAGTCCGGCCCAGGTTTCATCCGGGATGGCCGCGACCGCGTCAGAAATCTGCTGCTTGGGAACGGCGCCGCCAAGGATACCCTGCATCGAGGTGACCCTGCCGCCCGAGACCGTGACCGATGCCTCAAGCCTGGTGAAGTACAGGTCGACGTGAAGATTGATGCCTTCCATCAGCGGAAGATCGAACGGGAACACGTAGTCGGTGCCGCCCGCGGTCAGTTTGTTGCCGACGATCTTTGCGTTGTCGAGGGTGACAAGGGGATTGCACTCGTCGGTGATCATCATCGGCTCGACCGTGTAGTCGCAATCCTGGGTCAGGAAGTTGCAGGTCGGGTTTGACGGAGCCAGTTTGCCCGAATAGAACGCCAGCACATACGGGGACCCGTCGGTCTTGATGTCGCGGTGTTCGAACAAGAGCGTGATATCCCCGCCTTCCATCGCATCCTTGATTCCGTCCTGAGCGACCGGGAGTCCGGCGACCGGGCCGAGCGCGTTCTGAATGCCGCAACAGCAGTTGTCAGGCGGCGAACACGTGGCGGGGTTGTTGTCCAGGTCGAGACCCGCTCCTGTCTTGCCGTTGTCCGAAATCGCCATCGTCACGAACTTGGACACCGCCGGGTAGAACGTGGGCTGGCACACGCATCCAGATTCGTCGGCAATGCAGACCCCATCCTCGCAATGATCGTTGACCGAGCAGTCAAGGCCGTCGCTGCAAACAGTTCCGGTCTCGTTGTCGTGGAAGCACAGGCCACCCTCGCAGTAGTCCCTGGTGCAGTCGTTGCCGTCCGAACAGTTCTTCGAGGCGCCGGCGCAGTCACCTTCGTCGCAGGAGTCACCGACCGTGCATGAATTTCCGTCGCTGCAGGCTGCCGTGTTGTTCGTGTACAAGCATTCGAACGTCTCCGGGTCGCAGTCGTCGTTCGTACAGGGGTTGTCATCGTCACAGATCGACACGCCGCCGACGCAGCACGGGTTCGTTGCCAGGTCATGGTAACAGCCGGTGATCGAGTCGCAGCCGTCCACGGTGCAGACGTTGCCGTCGTCGCAGTTGGTAGGCTGGCCGTTGCACTCGCCGCCCATGCAGGAATCCTCGTACGTGCACTCGTCGCCGTCATCGCACACCGCCTCGTCAATGGGAGCGTGCTGACAACCCTTGATCTCGTCGCACGAATCCAGCGTGCAGGAGTTTCCGTCGTCGCAGGAGGCTCCCTCGGGGATAATGCACTCACCCTGGAAGCAATAACCGGGGCTGCACTTGTCCTCGAGCACGCAGGGTCCGCTGCTGAGCGACACATGCACGCAGCCAACCGACGGATCGCAGGAGTCCTCGGTGCAGGGGTCGCTGTCATCGCAACCCTTCGGAACGATGGTCGTGACGACGCACAAGCCTGACTGACACTTTCCGATCGGGGCGTCCTCGCACTTGCCAAGCGTGGAGGACGGATCGCACTCGGTTCCCTCGGTTGCGGGCGACCAGTCGCTGTTGCTCTTCTTCGGAGCGCACACTGAACACGGGTCGTCCGGGTCGGCCACGGCGGTATCACGGCAGATGCCGTTGATCAGACATTTGTCGGCCTGCATGGTGAACTGGCAGTTCCCCAGGCCGTCACACGTGTCGTCGGTACAAGCGCGACCGTCATCACAGGTGTACGCGGTTCCGCCCGCGCACAGGCCCTGGGCGTCACAGGTCTCGCCCCAGGTACAGGTATTCCCGTCATCGCATGGGTCACCCTCGACGCATGGTTCGAACGAGTCGATCCCGACGTCGTTGACGGTTGTGTCCTGACCCTGGACATCGTCGGCGATGTCGAGCGGCTGGACCTGGTCACGGCCCTCGTCCGGCGTGATTGTGTCAACGCCGACCTGGTCAGGCGGATCAATCTCGTCCGTAAGGACGGTGTCGGCTCCTGCGTCGAACGGCACGTCGGTACCGCCACAAGCAACCAATACGGCCAGAGAGGCAACTCCGAAAATCAACAACTGACGCATCTATTTCCTCCACGAAAGCCCCTTCCCGGAGCCCGCAAACAGCCTACTGAACCGTGCCGGACGCCACGGTAAACGCGGCCGCCCTCAAAACCTCGTTAACGAGGATGCTCATTTCGGACCCGGCCGGAACACCATCGATGAAATCGGCCATATCGATCGACGGAATCTCGAACTCGACCAGCGGAGTGACTCCGTCCAGCTTTCCCAGCAGCGTCGGAAGCAGCGTATCCATCACAAGCCCGCTGATCGTGTCTTCGGCGCCAGCCAGATTTCCAACCAGGGAGGCAATCTCCATGTCAATGAAATCCGGATACTGGATCGCGACGCCCAGGCTGGTGGCGCCGGTCTCGTTAAGCCTGGCCGTGATGTTCGCGCCGGCCTTCAAGCTGGCATAAATGGTCATGGTCAACGGAGCGCCGAACATCTTGAGCGTTGCGTCCAGCTTCACGTCGCCGACCGCGACCGTCAACTGCTGGCCGGGATTGCAGGCCGACAGGATTGGCGGCAGCATGAAATCGACCAGCAGCACCATATCGGTGATTCCATACTTGCTGACAGAGTCGCCAAGCAGCGACTCCGGGATTGGCAGGCTGAGCGCGCCGCCCCAGTACAAGGCGTAGACGAGTTCGTTCAGAAGATCGTCCTTCAGTGCCAGCTCAAGCTGCGGAGATGTCGTGCCAACCGGGAAAACGGGGTTCGCCTCGACACCGCCCTGCAGGCAGTTCGCACGCCCGATCGAGCCCAGTTTCTCGTATGTCGTGCCTTTCGGCGCCGAGAACGAGGCGCGCATCCCGAGGGTGCCGCCAGCCGGGTCGAAGTGGATCGATGAGAGACTGCTGGAAAGCGCGACGGTCATCGGAGTACCACCTTCGAACAGGGCCGGCACGTCGAAAGTCTGGTCGATCGCAAGACCTTCCAGCATCTCCTGCAACTGGGGAACGATCGCCGAAATCTGATCCTCGATGGCGCCTTCAATGGACTCGACGAAAGAGTCCTCAAAGAAGGACATCACCAGATCCTCGATAAAGCCAGGCACGTTGTTGATGTTCACGTCCAGGCCGTTGACCGTGGAGTTGGTGCCGCTCATCGTGATAACCGGCTTCAGCGTCACCGGGTCGATGCTGATCAGCAGGGTCGATGTGACATTGACACTGGACGCGGTAGCCGTGCCGGAGAAACTGACACGACAGTATTTTCCGCTGATCCCGATGCGCACGTTCGGAATCGTGACCGACATGTACAGACCGCCATCGACCGGGACCAGGTCAACCGCAACCGTACCGAATGTGATGCTGTCGACGTTGATCCTGTGGGTGCCGCAGGCCCATCCGTCGTCGCCCTCCTCGATCGGGTTGCTGATCATGGACATCAGGTCCAGCGTGGACACGTACATCGTGAGGATCGTCGCGATATCGTCGTACGTGGACGTGTCATTGTCGTCCCAGACCTCGGGACCCAGGAACAACATCAGGCCGTCGTTGACGTTCGACACCGACGGGTCGGTCTCGCTGAACGGGAACCATTCGGTCGAGTAGTAATAGGACTGAACCACCCTGTCCTTAAGGCCGTTCAGATCCTCGCCCTCGACGACGATGCCATTGAACCCCTGGACAGACGTCATCTGGGCCTGGAACGAGTCGTCGGCCTCGACCGCCACCGGAGTGCCGTTGACGGTCACGAACGGCACGACCGCTCCGTCAAGACCAAGTACCACGTGACCGGACACGGTAATCTCGGCAGCGCCGTTCAGGGTGGCCGCCCTCTCGGGGTTATCCACCACGATCTGCGGCCTGCATTCCGCGCTGTTGATCAGCGTGTGCTTGCATCCCTCGATCGGATCGCAGGTATCGGCGGTACAGAACTGCAAATCGTCGCAGTCGTAGTTGTATGGTCCGCGCTGACAGGCGCCATCCTGACACTGACCCATCGCGGTGCAGACGTTGTTGTCCTCGCATTCATCCGCGTTGTTCACAAAAACGCAGCCTTCACCCTGCACGCAGGCGTCATCGGTGCAGACGTTGTTGTCGTCGCAGTCGACAGTGCCGGGGCCGGGGGTGCAGACACCACCCAGACAGACATCGCCAACCGTGCACTCGTTGTTGTCGTCGCAGACGTCTTCGTTGTTCGTGTACTGACAACCCTGGAAAGCGATGCACTCCTGGTCCGTGCAGACGTTGTCATCGTCGCAGTCCAGAGGCAGGCTGCCCGCGGTGCACACCGACGCGGAGCATGTGTCGTTGAGCGTGCACGGGTCGCCGTCGTCGCACGGATCCGTGTTCGGAATGGCCACGCAGCCCTTCGAGGGAACGCATCCATCGTCGGTACAGATGTTCTCGTCATCGCAGACCAGCGGATCCGGACCGGGCTGACATTCGCCTGCAAAACAGGCATCGTTCGTTGTGCAGGAATTGCCGTCGTCACAGGGCAACGTGTTATCGACGTGCAGACAGCCGAATTCAGGCTCGCAACTGTCAGTGGTGCACAGATTGCCGTCATCGCAGTCCACCGCGGCGCCGCCGCAGACATCGGCCACGCAGACGTCGTCCACGGTGCAGCGGTTGCCATCATCACAAGCCAGGCCATCCGTTGCCGGATGCACGCATTCGCCGTCCACGCAGGAATCGGCCGTGCAGCCGTTTCCGTCGTCGCAGTCGAGTGGCGAACCCACGCACGCTCCGGAACGGCACGCATCTTCAAGCGTGCAGGCGTCACCGTCGTCGCACTCGCCGGTGTCGTCCGGGAAAAGCCTGTCGGTGGCCAGAGCCGTTATGCACGAAACGCACGGATTGTTCGCCGAAACGGCGCCGTCCTCGATGCACTCGTCATCGACAAGGCACCACCCGGGTTTCAAAAGGTGCGCGCAATCCGACGGAGAAGTGCATGAATCGCTGGTGCACTCACGACCGTCGTCGCAATCGGCGACAACCGTGCCGGAACATGTCGCGCCGTCTTCCTGGCACAGGTCGTCGACCGTGCACGGATTCCTGTCGTCACAAGCGGTGCCGGCAGGACAGGTTGGCTCCCAGTTGTCCCGGGGGGGTTCAACCACGTCGGCACCGGTTTCGCCGGAAACATCACGACCGCTGTCGGAACCCGGGCCTCCTTCGTCGACGCCGGTGATTACATCCACGCCGCCTTCGTCGCCCGAGCCGGTGTCCAAACCGGGTACCAGACCACCACCGCAACCGGCGATAGCCAGGCACGCCGCCGCGACACCGAACATCTGGAACAATCTGCTCATCGCAACCTCACAAGGGAAATCAAACAGCACCGCTACTTCACATCGCCAAGAACAATCGTCGCGCCATGGGTGCGCTCGACCACCTTCATGTCGATCTGGATGACCGAACCGGCCGGAATGCCTTCGGCCAGGGACGCCAGATCGATGCTGGGCAGTTGGAACGACGCCAGGGTGTCGCCGGACAACAGGTCCAGTACCATGGGCATCGCGACGCCGCGAATCAGTCCACTGATGGTATCTTCGGCTCCGACCAGTCCACCGTCGATCTTAGCGACCTCGATATCGATGAACAGCGGTGTCTCGATCTGGATGCCGACCTCGGTTCCGGTCTCGCCCGCAACAAGGACGATGCGCGCTTCGGCCGTCAAACTGGCGTACATCGTCATCGCGACCGGCTGTCCGAACAGTTTCATCGAGGCAAGAATCTTGATGTCGCCTGCCTCGAAGTACATTTTCTCGTCGACGTTACATCCCGTGATGATCGGCGGAAGCATGAACTCGACGGTCAGCGCCAGGTTGGTGACGCCAAATGTCGAAAGGTCGACATCGCCCAGCATCTCGGGCCCGACGGGAATCACCAGCGCATTCGATGCCCAGATCGCGTAAAGCGCCTCGTTCAGGAAGTCGTCCTTCGCCATCAGACCCATTTCGTATGTATGAGCCATCACCGGCTGTGACGAATCAGTACCCAGACAGGCCCCACGGCCGAGAGCGCCACGTATGGCACGCGGCGGCGTCTGAGTCGGATCGGGCATGACGGCCGCGGCCAGACCGATATCGCTGCCGGCAGGCGTGATCGAAATCGTCGAGAACTTGCTTTTCATCTGGAGCGTGACCGGATTCATGCCCGGAAGAAGGGCCGGAACCTCGAACTCGGGTTCCAGAGCCAGATCCGCCACCGCGCCCTCGATCAAGTCGGACAACTGACCGGACAGCGCCTTCTCGAACTCGTCCTCGATCATGGTGGCGAAGTCATCCTCGAAGAAATCAATGATCCAGTTGCCCAGGAATCCCCAGATGCCGTCAACATCCACGTTAAGACCGGAGACGACGACGTTCGGATTCGTGATCGAGGCCACAGGATTGCCGGCAGAGTCGACCGAAAGGTTCAGATCGCCATTGATCGTGATGGACGTCGCGGACACATCGCCGCTGAAGTCCGGGCAGGCGAAACCGCTGATCGGCACATCGACCTTCGCGCTGAACCTGGGGATCACAACCTTGACCTTCATCTTGCCCCAGTCCGGAACCAGATCGATGGAGAGCGTGCCGTAGCGGATGTTCTTGATGTTGACCTTGTAGTCGCACCATCCAAAACTGCCGGACGTGACCGGATTCTTAATCAGGGTCGAGATGTTCAAGGTGCCCACGATGTTGGTCAGCAACGTGGCGATGTCGTCCGCCGTGGCCGTGTTGTTGTCGTCCCAGACGGTCTTCCCGAGGAAGATCAGCACGCCATCCGGAATCATGGCGGCGCCGGGATTGGAATTGCTGACCGTGAACCAGGAATCGGAGTAGTAAAGCGACTGGACGACGTAGTCCTTGTAGGCGGCATACTCGCCCACACCCTGGCCGTAAGCGACGATCGGATTCATGCCGTGCGTCAGC
>JAGOFO010000075.1 GCA_017997155.1 Myxococcota bacterium | reverse complement strand
TTAAAGGTGAGCGGCTCGGTCAGTTCGAGCGTGCCAACCGCATGGTAGTTTGTTTCGTCAATCCCATCGTCTTCAACAGTCAGCGACACCGTGGCTTTTGCCTTGAAAGTCTGTCCAGGCGCCGTGAGGTATGTGAAGCTGAAATCGACCGTGCCGGTCATGGCAGCGGCCTCGTCCTTGATCGTCACGTACGCGAACACGATCGTGTCGTCGTCAAGGCGGGCACTGACAGCAACGGTGTCAGGGCTTGGTGCCGAGGCGGGCGCCTGATAGGTTGCCTGCAGTCCGGAACCGGAGATGGTTCCCACCGTTGCATCGCCACCCTGAATTCCGTTCACCGACCATTCCGAGGCGACAACCAGCGGAGCCAGATTGTCGGCGCAATCGTATCCCAGGGGCGCAAGCAGGCCATCAAGCAGATCCGGGCTGGCATAGCAGTAGCGGACGCCCAGACCAAGCGACTTGCCGACCTTCACCTCGGAGGTCATGGGCATCAGAACAGCACCCTTGACCAGCGACCAGTCACTGAAATGGTCGGTTTCAACCGCGACCGTCTTTGATTCCTCGTCATACGTGATTTCACCGGGAATCTGCCAGATGGAAGCCTCGTTCTGGAATGCGATTCGAAGACCTTGAATCGAGATATCCTGAATCTCTTCGTCCACGACTTTGAATTCCAGTGTCGCCGGGGTCAAGAACTCCGTGTCGTCCGGGCTCAGACGGTAGGCGTGACCTATGCCGGCAGGCGCGTAGTTCGTGACTGGATCAATTGAAATCTGTGTATCGGACGCCAGCGCCCCTGTCGGAACTGTAAGTGTCAACCGTCCGTCCGACGACGTCAGGGTGCCTCCCTCCGGACCGATTGTCGCGGTCGCCACATCCTCACCGAGAACGTGTGTTCCCTGTTGTGTCACGGCGGGCAGAAAATCGTTGGTCAGTTCGGTGCCACATCCAAATGCCAGCAGCATCAACGAGAGCGCGGTCGTTATCATCGGGATTCGTCTCACGGCGACCTCCGTTCGGGATTCAGATACCGCATATGATGCCAGATCTGCGAGCCCGCGGGTATCCCGGACACAGTTGACAGCTTGCCCTGCTACCGTTAGATAGTGGGACTCTCACGACTTCGCGTCGGGGATCACAGTGATCAACAGACGAAATTTCATCAAAGTGGCGGTTGCGGGTGGTGTGGTGACGTGTCTGCCTTCCGTTGGCGGGTGCGGCAGCATCGTTGGAGGCGTGGTGGAAAACAGAAATCCGGGACGGGCGCTGGTGGTCTGGTACAGCCAGACCGGTCACACGGCCAGGATCGGAAAGATCGTGGCGGATGTCTGGAGGCAGGCAGGGCTTCAGGTGGACGCCGGTGATTATCGCAGGATTGAGTTCGGGGCGGTTGGCAGCTACGACCTGGTGGCGATTGGTACCCCGGTCTTCTATATGGATGTGCCTGAAAACCTCCGGAAATGGATGACCATGCTGCCGTCTTTGAAAGGTGTGGCGGTGGCGTCATTCGTTACGTTTGGAGGCCACGGAGATGGCCAGCGCCGAACTTCGGCGGCCCTGCTGGAGTCGATGGCCGGGCGCGGAGGTGCGCCGGTCGGGACAGGGATGTTCGGCAACATGTCGACGTTCGCTCCAACCTGGTCGGGTGGAAACTCCGCCAGAACATTGAAGTACAGGCATTTGCCGAACCAGAATACTTTCGAGGATGCGGCACGGTTTGCCCGGCAGGTATTGGAGTCGGTTCGCTCCGGCCGGACGATTCTGCCCGCCCGTGGATTTGGGCTGGACTCGGTGCTGGCAGCGCTGCCTCAGGTTTCCTTAATGAAGATGGCGATGTCCGACCACCACATCGACAGAGACCTTTGCATCGCGTGCGGAGAGTGCGTTCGAACGTGCCCGGTAAACGCGGTGCCGACCCTGCCGGGCAAGGTTGATTCCGACCGCTGCATCGCCTGTATGGGGTGTGTCAACAACTGTCCGACCGGCGCGATGAAGATGATGTTCGCCGGCAAGTCTGTTTATGGATTCAAACAGTTCCTGAAGAACAACCAGATTGAGATTGCCGAGCCGAAGCTTTCCACCGATCCGCACCTGTAGTTGGTTAACCCGTTTACACAACTTTTCGCGGTGAATGATTCGCTGACTGGCTGTCTCCGCCCGCGCCCTGTGGTAATCTAACAACACTCTTTTTCAAGTTCCGGCGGGGGGACAGAATGACGCTGCGATGTCGCTCGTTCATGTGTACTTCTGCACGCATTTTCTCGGGGATGCTTTTTGCGTCCGTCGTTGGGATCTCGGTGGTTCTTGGCGGTGGATGTGGACTCTCCGATGGACAGGACGACGGTCCAGGCACGGATGTGATCACCGAGAGACCTGTGTGCACCGGAACGTGGGGTGGAGGAACGGTCACAGGTCCGGGCGCTGCGATGCTTAGCGTCACCGAAGGAAAAGTGCCGCCATGCGCGAATCTGTCGTCAGGGCCGTCACTGTCCGCGGTGTCGGTGCTGCCTGCTGGCTTCCCGCTGGATGAAGCCAGGGAGAATGTGATCACGGAAGGCGGCGCCGCGGTCGCTGTGGACGCGGGATCGGTTGGCTTCAATGTGGATGCCGAGGGGGCGCTTCTGGTTACGTTGGGGTATGAGCCGATCAAACTGCCCATTGGTGCCATAGAGAACTCGACGAACACGTTTGTCAGGGTCTGGGAGCCGGGGCGGGACGTCGCGCATGACGTTCAGGGACGGGTCGATGTCGATCAGTTCACGGTGACGGTCAGGCTGCTCGGGCTGGCTCCGGACAGCACCATGGCGGTCGTTCACAGGCCTGGTCGCGTTGCCGTGACGACGTCGGATCCCGCTTTCGCGGCGATGCCGGTGAATCGGGCCGCGACACCGTTTGGTGCGTGGGCCGGGCGCGACTGGTGCGTGATTCACGATTATGACTCGGCGGAACTTCGCGAGGCTGTGCGCCAGGCCCAGGGACTGACCGAGGATCCGAGCCCCGCGACCATCGCCGCCACGGTCCGTACCCGGGTTGCCCAGGCCGGTCGGGACGCGCAGATGATGTTTGAAGGGCTGGGGCTGCGCGCGCCGTATCTGTATGTGGCGGATGATCCGGAAGGTCCATGCGGCGACGTGCTTGGAGCGACGCCTCGGTATGAACTGCATATCATCGATAACAAAGGAAGCAACTACACGTTCGAGGATCCTGATGAGGCGACGGGGCCTGACGATAGACACTACGGGCGAATCTACGTGATGTCATCAAGGATTGGCAATGACGCGAGCCACAGACTCGGCACGGTCCGTTCGACCGTGGCGCACGAGATGACTCATGCGATCCAGATGGGTTACGAGATTCTGGCCAGTTCGGCATTTGGATTGGCCGAAGGCACATCGACGGTCGCCGGGATGTACTTCGACAAGGGCGGAATCACGGTTCGTTCGATGGACGGGCGCGAGACATTCAGGCTGAGTGAATTCCTGATGGTGGAGGGCGGAGCTCATTCATACTCGAACCAGGACTTCTTCGCCTTCGTGGCAAGAAGATATGGCGGCGGCACGCTGGCTTTCATGCCCGTGCTGTTCCAGGCGGTGCGGGATGCCATCTCCTCGGCGATGTCCGGATTTTCCACGCAGGCCGAGATGGACGCGGTCAGGAGGGTTCCGGGGACGTTCACGATGCATCGCGGCATCGACGCCGCGATTCGAACCGCGTGGCCGGGGATAGGGCTGAGCGAGGTCTACCGGGACTTCGTGATCGAGCGTGCCTTACTGCACGGTTCGGAGTCGGTTTTCGGCCGGAACAGCGAGACAACGCAGGGATTCGCATCCGACCTTTTCTATCAGGGATTTGGCAGTCCGCTCGATCTGGTTGAGGTTTCGGCATCGATGTCGCAGTGCCAAATGTCAACCACCCAGGTTGGTTTTAATCAGATTTGTCCGTTCTCATCCCGCGCGATCAGAATTCGAGCTTCGGATGTTCCGGAGCCTGCGAGGAACGGCGATCTGGAGGTCACGCTGGAGGGCGCGGAGATCGGGAAAATCTGGGCCTGGGGCTGGAGAAATGGACAACTGCAGACGATTGAAGGCCCGACCGTGTTTGAGGACTTCGGCTCGGTACAGGATGAGGAGATTGTCTTGCTGGTTGCTCACTCCGCCATCGCGGACGAATGCCAGAAGGGCGTGAAGGTCTTGATTGGGCTTGCCTGCGACGATCAGAAGCCGACGGGCGAGGATCCGATGGAATGTGGGTCGCAGTCAGGGGTGATGGCGTGCAATTACGTGCCGTCAACCTACTACTGGCGTCGCGCGTGCGAGGAATACACCGGCAGCCATTGGTATGAGGACCCCAGCCAACTCGACAGCATGTGTCTGATGACCAACGACGCAGACTGGTGTGCCACGACGGGATGCGCCCGGGATCACATCCTGGGCAGGTGTGGGATGTCATTCGGAGAGAACTCCGACGTGGTGTTCTACTACTACGACACCGTCGACTACTCAGGCCAGGGATTCGACCCGCAGGCAGACTGCGCTGAGAACAACGGCACCTGGTATTGATGCGACCGCTCTGTAACGCCGCGTGTTCAATGCATATCCATGGGAGTGACAGGGGGAGTGTGCCGGTTTCTAGACCAGTCTAGCGCCCGGACCGACGGGGGTGCCAACGCCTGGTTGACGATGCGGGTGAACTGCTGTCAGGGGATGCCTTTGATCGCCCCGGGCCTCTGGGGTCGCGACCTGATGAACCTGGAACGCGATCGGTTGTTGATGGCTGGCGGCGCGTGACTTCGTATGTGCCAGGGCGCAGGGTCGAGCGCGGGCGAGGATTTTCTGTCTTGCCGGATTCCCCGCTGGCGTCATCCGCCCGGCGCTCGGCGCGGTCGTTTCGGCGTATCGCGTTGATATCGGTGGGTCGGGCAGCACCTGGAACTGGTCCAACCACCGCGATTTGTTTGTGAATCATGCGTTCAATGGCGGTCAACAGACTGCGCTCCTCGGAACTGCAGAAAGACACCGCCACGCCGTCGCGTCCCGCTCGGGCCGTTCGTCCGATCCTGTGAACGTAGCATTCAGGTTCGAACGGCAGGTCCAGATTGAACACGTGTGACACGTCATCGATATCCAGCCCGCGAGCCGCGATGTCCGTGGCCACAAGCACGCGCATCCGTCCCGTTTTGAATCCCTCCAGCGCCGCCTGACGGTTGTTCTGTGACTTGTTTCCGTGGATCGCCGCCGCTTTTATATCAACCTGGGTGAGTTTGCGGACCACTTTGTCGGCCCCGTATTTTGTGCGGGTAAAGACCAGTGCACGGTCGACGTCCGGGTTTTCCAGCAGCTGGATCAGTCTGCCGATTTTGTCAGTTCGTTCAACGAAGTGGACCGACTGATCGATCATGTCCACGGTTGACGCCGGTGGTGCCACACTGACCAGTCTGGGATTGTTGAGCATGCCTGATGCGAGTTCGCGAATCTCGGGCAGCAGCGTTGCCGAGAACAGCAGCGTCTGCCGCTTTCGGGGCAGGGCGGCCACGACTTTTCGGATGTCGTGGATGAATCCCATATCCAGCATGCGGTCAGCCTCGTCGAGCACAAATACCTCGATCGTGCGCAAGTCCACGAAATTCTGGGACATCAGATCAAGCAGACGGCCGGGCGTGGCGACCAGGATGTCGACGCCCTGTTCAAGCGCCTTCACCTGCGGATTCTGCGAGACCCCACCAAAGATATAGGTTGTGCGAAGGCCGGTGTACCTTCCATAAGCCACAAAGCTCTCATGGATCTGGAGAGCAAGTTCTCTGGTTGGTGCCAGCACCAGTGTGCGTATCGGCCGGCGTCCATTCTGGCGTACCGACAGTGGCAGCCTGTTGGTAGAAAGGTTCTGCAGGATCGGGAGCGCGAACGCGGCTGTCTTACCAGTTCCGGTCTGGGCGCACCCGAGGACGTCCCCGCCATCAAGCACAAGTGGGATGGCTTTTTCCTGAATAGGAGTTGGAACGGTGTAATTTTGTTCGCGAATCGCTTTGAGTAGAGTGGGGTGAAGGTTTAGATCTTCGAAGTTCATTGGTACCTTGATATTTCCTGATGTCGTTCAGGTGTGACGGCAAACGGGGCCTGGTTCGAGCAAAAACCGGAATTTCCAGCGATGAAATTCACGGGGGCGTGTAAAAAGGGCACGCGGACTCGCCGAGGAATCGCCTGCGGTTGGCAGCATGTTAGTCATCTTCTGCTGAGAAGTCAAGGTGATGCGGTGTCGCCGGCTTCCGGCCAGTGCGTTCTTTGGAAGGATCGGGCGAGAAACCAGCGGTCGCAGTTCTGGATTTCGGGGGATATGCGGGCGGAGAATCAGAAAAGTATCGAGTCCGGCGGAATGCATTGTGTGAAGGCGCTGTTGCAGGATGTGCCTGGCTTCAAATGGATACCGAAGAATTCAACTGAGTCTGGATTCTCGACCGATTTCAGGGTGATCATCTCTCCCGTCTCGTCGGGGGTGATTAGCCAACGCGATAATCCTTCACCTTCCGGGTTACACGCCGCCTTCAGGTCGATTCGAATGACCAGAAAACCGCTCTCCGTTATCTCCGGCTCCCATGTGCCTACCAGTGGGCCTGGCGACTCGCCGCCAGCGGCAGGGCAGTCGAATAGGAAGATGTCGTCCGCCCAGCCTGCAGGGCCTTCCTCCTGGTAGATGCCTCGTCGCAGGGTGCCGTCGGGTTCAAATCTGAAGTAGCTGAAGTGATTGAATCCACCACCGTAGTATCCGATTAACCAGGAACCATAGATGGCAGAGGGGTGCGGCGTCATCGTGTAACAGATTCCCGGTTGCAGGCAGTTGCTTCCCGTGTCCGTGCAGTCGCCGTCGTTCCTGCAATCAGCACATCTGCCGTTCACGCAGAAATGGAAAGGATGATGGGAGATCAGCAGACAATCATCGTCGGTCGCGCAACTGTTGAAGTACTCGGTCATGCAGACGCAGACAGGACATGAGGTTTCCGATATCTCCATTGGCGTACAACCTGCAGCCGCGCATTCGGGGGTTCCCGGACAGGCTTCCGACTTGCGAACACACATTCCAGTCCTGCAGACTTCCGGGGACTGGCATTCGTCATCATTGACGCAGAAGACGCAGTTTCCCATCACACATTTGTTGCCGGCACCGATGGTGTTTATCTGGGTACAGTCGTTGTCGGAAGCGCACGGTTCTGGCAAGCAGGGAGCCGATTCAGGAGTTGTAGGAGGCGAGTGCTTCGGATCCACGAGTATGAATGCGCATTCAAGCATATCCGCCTTGTACTGGGTCTGTTCGCTGCAGTCGCAGTCCATTCGGATGGCGTAGTTCCCCTGCGCTTCGGCATAGCCGTCAACGACTACAAAACGTTGTTCATCTGGATTGCTGACGAATGTGACCGTTTCGATGGTCTGGATATCAAATGGGGTTGAAGAGCAGAGAGATGCCTTAGTCGGGTCACAGACCGGGAGCAGGAACAGGTCGAGGTCGTCCTGAAGCTCGCTGAGGGTTACCTTGACCACGCATTCATCGGCGGCCTCGAGCTGATAAAGCACTTCACGTCCGGTTTCGGCGCGTACGGTACAGTTATATCCGCGCCAAATCCCGTCCCGGCCGTCGGTAATGGTGCTATGCCTGAAAGTGTCGCCGCATTTCAGTTTGAGCGCACCGATACAGTCAGCAGGGGTGCTTGTGTCAGGTTCGCCAGAGTCGACAACGTCGATGCCGGGAAGGTGGTCTGGACTCTCGCCGTCGTCAGAATGCATTGTGTCGGCGTCTTGTCGCGACTCGGAGTCATCGCCAACTGCGGTCTCCGGAACGTCGCGAACAGCCGGAACGTCGAGCTGCAATTCGTTTCCCATATTGTCGGATGGAGATGTCGGAGAAGAGCAACCCACGCCGAACGCCTGTACCCAGGAGACAACGAGGCAGCAGATCAGCGATACCACCATCGGGGACACACCCAGGTTAATTTTCGGCAGGTCAATTCCCACCACTTCAGAGGAACCACCCAGGTTAATTTTTTCAGACTTGAGTGCCACCCAGGTTAATTTTTTCAGACTTGAGTGGCGCTGGAGTCTCGCGAATACCACGTCGGGGCGTCCCCGGCGAGGGGGCTTCCAGAACTGAGAGCGTTGAGGCTTCCTTCTTGTCCTGCATGGGTTCTCTGCCGGTGGATGAGACTCCAAGATGCTAGTACTGCATTGGAGTTTTTGCAATTGATCCGAGGTGGTACGCCAGTTCAGTTCTCGGTTGGCTTGTTGATCGCGGGCACCGACGACCGGTTGCCTGCCTTAACCAGTCGTTTGTTCTGATACATTGCCATGTCAGCGCGGCTGACAAGGGATTCAGGTGTGTCACCCTGTCTGACAATTGCGGTTCCCACTGACAGTGAAGGTCGGAATCGCGTGGATTCATCGAGACTGATCACAAGCCTGCGAACATTCATTCTGAGCCGGTCCGCCATGGCGTCAATTTCGTCGCAGACCGCGTGCGGGATGACACAGACGAATTCATCGCCGCCCCATCTTCCAAGCGTGTCCACCTTTCGGACGGTTTGCCGGAACGTACGCGCGACGGACTCGAGAACACGATCGCCTACGTCGTGGCCCCACGTGTCATTGATTTGTTTGAAATCGTTGATGTCGGCGAAGATCACTCCGACCTGCATTCCATAGCGTTCGAACTCTCGTAACCTTGCCTCCAGAACAGCCTGCACCCGCCTCCGGTTCCCAATGTGCGTGACCGGGTCCTCAAGAGCGGCATGCTTCATCTGATTCAAGCGTTCAGTGGCTTCATGGTAACGTGAATGGTCTCGAAAGACTTGAGCGGCGCCAACAACTCGACCCTGCGCGTTTCTAACCGGCATGGCTTCCAGCAGTATTGGGATTGCCTCGCCCGACGCGCTGAAGACAATAGCTTCGGTTTCAATTTTCGTTCCGGTGGTCAGAACGCTTGCCATGGGGCAGATGCCGTCGCAAAGAGGGTGCCCTATGATGTCTGTGTGAGCCAGGAGTTCTCGGCCACAACTGCCTCCCAGCATTTGACCTCTGGTGTATCCGGTTATCTTCGACGCGGCTTCATTCCAGTAAACGATGCGTCTGTCGGCATCGATTACAAATACTCCTTCCACGAGGTTGTCCATTACCCCTTTGAAGACTTCGAGCCAAACCGAGGAGAGGCCGGACTTTTCGGAATCAGTCATGCTATTCACCCTGACATTGATTCTGGTCAGGTACCGCAGGGCAGTCAATTGGAGCAGAGCGCAAGTCCGCCATGGGCAAGGGATTGGCGTGTTTCTGAAATCCTGGGTAGCGCTGTCTTAGTTCCGCCGCAATGACTCCCGGCCGCCCCTTCATCCCAGCCATTCCTCCCCCCACCCAGGTTGATTTCCAGGAAGGCTGCCTACCCCCACCCAGGTTGATTTTTGGAGAAGGGCGTATTGCGATGCAACGCTCATGGTTGGCGAGACGAATCATTGAGCATGTCGAACCCTAGACAGATAATTCCTGGCTCAACTTACCTGGTCACTCGAAGGACCTCTGGAAGAAAATACCTTCTGAAACCAACGCCAATAGTCAAGCAGGTCTTCCTTTACTGCCTTGCGCACGCGGCCAGTATCTACAACATTCAGATTCATGCTTACTGCGTGATGTCGAACCATTACCACATGGTGATCACTGATCCCGAGGGGCGGATGCCTGCCTTCATGTCGTGGCTTAACGAATTCATTGCCAAGACACTGAACTGCGTTTGGCAGAGGTCAGAAAATCTCTGGGCATCCAAACCCTATTCAGCCCAACGTCTTGAGACGTTGGACGATGTTGTGGACAAGATGGTCTACACTCTCACGAATCCCGTGAAGGCCTTCCTTGTTTCTCGAGCAGAAAGGTGGCCTGGCGCTACCAGCAGGGCTCAGGCCTTCGAAAGGTCTCTCGCCATAACCCGCCCCCCTTTGTTTTTTCGCAATCCCGGCCCCATGCCTGAGCGAGTCACTTTTAATCTTGTTGTCCCCAAGGGTTTCGAGGGTGGCGATGAGGAATTCAAAACCCAATTGAACAAACTGGTCCAGGAGCGCGAGAGTTCGTTTGTCCAGGAGGCAAGGCAGTTGAATCGTGGCTTTCTCGGCTCTTCGGCCGCGAGAACCGTCCGGCATGAGGACTTTCCAGAAGGGGCTTCCGAAAAGTACTGCCTGGATCCACATGTGGCATCGAAGAACGGGCTTGCTTTACGAAATGCACTTTCTCGTCTGAAATGGTTTCGTGCAGAGTACGCTGCGGCCCGAGCTCGATTTGACAAAGGCGAGATAGATGTTGAGTTTCCCTTCGGGACATATGGACTGAAGAACATCGTGAGAATTCAGGCAATTCCACCCCCTGAGTTATGTGCGCACTTTTGATTATGAAAGGGTTAACGGTCCAGATCTGCTCCAGATGCCGTTAGGAAGGAAGAAAGGTTCGCTTTAGCCGCTGCCTAACGTGAAAACTGTATTCCTCAACCTGGATTGCATGCCATTCAACGCCAGTGGATTCCTGATTTGTTCGACTCCAGACGCTAACAAACGGTAGTCCGCTGTATGTCGTTTGGGGACTGGTAACCAAGGTGCACTCTTGCGGGCCAATCAACCTGGGAGAGAAATGACGGGAGAAACTAACCTGGGAGGGAAAAACGGGGGG
>JAGOFO010000074.1 GCA_017997155.1 Myxococcota bacterium | reverse complement strand
CTGCAGAGCAAGGAGGGCCACGCATGATTAAGTCGTATCACGAACCGTTGACCTTTGATCAGGTCAAGGCGGGTGAAGGTCTGAAGGCGGCGCTGGCTGGGTCCAGGGCCGATGTAATCAAGGCGATCGCCGATTCTGGCATGCGCGGTCGCGGTGGCGCCGGTTTTCCGACCGGGGTCAAATGGAACCTCTGCGCGTCGGCCGCGGCGCCGGAAAAGTACGTGGTCTGCAACGCGGACGAAGGCGAGCCTGGCACGTTCAAGGATCGCGTTCTGCTGGCTGAATACTCCGACAAGGTCTTCGAGGGCATGACGATTGCCGGTTACGCGATCGGGGCTCAGGAAGGCATTATCTATCTTCGCGCCGAGTACATGTACCTTCGGGCGGAACTGGAAGCGGCACTGGCCGCCCGTCGTCAGAAGAAGCTGCTTGGCAAGGACATCTGCGGCAAGAAGGGATTCTGTTTCGACATCCGAATCCAGATGGGATCCGGCGCGTATGTGTGCGGCGAGGAAACCGCGCTGATCGAATCGCTGGAAGGACATCGCGGCGAGCCGCGCAACAGGCCGCCCTTCCCGGTAGACACCGGTTTCCGGGGCTGCCCGACCGCTGTCAACAACGTCGAGACGTTCGCGTGGGCCACATGCATCCTGGCGAAGGGTTCGAAGTGGTTCAAGGAACTCGGTACCGAAAAGTCCGCCGGCCTGAAACTCTTCTCGGTTTCCGGTGACTGCGAGCAGCCCGGCATCTACGAGTTCCCGCTGGGTATCTCGATTGCCGACCTGCTGACAGCCGTCGGCGGCGAGGGCGCGAAGGCCGTTCAGATTGGCGGCGCATCCGGGCATTGTGTTCCCTACTGGGAATTCGACCGCAAGATCGCGTTTGAAGATGTGGCCACCGGTGGTTCCATCATCGTTTTCGACTGGGACAGGGACATGCTCGAAGTCGCGATGAACTTCATGGAGTTCTTCTGCGAGGAGAGCTGCGGCCAGTGCACGCCCTGCCGCGATGGAAACAGCGCCATTCTCGAAGGCCTCGAAATGCTGGAAGAGGGCACTTGTTCCCAGGATTACCTCCAGGAGCTCTGCGAACTTGGCGAAACGATGCAGCTCGCGTCGAAGTGCGGACTGGGACAGTCCAGCCCGAACGCGTTCCTGTCGATCGTCAAGAACTTCAAGGATGAGCTGCTTGGACGCGGCGAATGAGGCGGCCTGAAGGCCTTAAATGATGAGGAATCAAATGGCTGAGACCAAAACCAAGAAGAGCGGAAGGGCGGCTGCCAGCAAGACTGGCGGGATAGACACCGCCACGACCCGCGCACCGAAGAGCCAGCGGGCCCACGTCGTGAACCCCGGGACGGACGAGGGCATCGGTGGAAAGGTATCCGTCACGATTGACGGAAAAGAGATTAAAGTCCCGATTGGAACCACGATCCTGAAGGCCGCCGAGCAGATGGGCCTCAAGATCCCGACCCTCTGCGCGCACCCGGATCTCTGCGCCGCCGGCCTCTGCCGCGTGTGCGTTGTCGAGGTCGAGGGTCAGTACAGACTGCAGGCGTCATGCGCATACCCGATAACCTCCCCGCTGAAGGTATGGACCCACACGCGGAAGGTCCGGAAGGCCCGCCGTCACATCATCGACCTGATGCTGCGCAACCACTACGGCGAGTGTTACGCGTGCGTCCGCAACAACAACTGCGAACTGCAGTCCCTGGCCAAGGAATACGGCGTGGACTTCTTCCGCTTCGGCCGTCCACAGGAACCGCTGTTCGACATCGACGCATCGTCGCATTCGGTCATCCGCGACATGAACAAGTGCGTGATGTGCCGTCGCTGCGTGCGTACCTGCATCGATCTGCAGGAAGTCGGCGTTCTTGAAGCCCTCTACAAGGGCGAGGACACCGAGATCGGCACGTTCGTCGAGAAGCCGCTGGCCGATGTAATCTGCATCAACTGCGGCCAGTGCATCAACCGCTGTCCGACCGGCGCCCTGCGGGCCAACGACCCGACGGACGATGTGTGGAACGCGATTGACGATCCGACCAAGCACGTCGTCATCCAGACTGCCCCCGCCCCGCGCGCGGCGATCGGCGAATGTTTCGGCCTGCCCCCCGGCAACCCGATGACGTTCGAAATGAACACGGCGCTGCGTCAGTGCGGCTTCGACAAGGTGTTCGACACCAACTTCACGGCCGACCTGACGATTTTCGAGGAAGGCACGGAATTGCTGAAGCGCCTGTACGACGCCCTGGTTGAGAAGAAGGACGTCGCCCTGCCGCAGTTTACGAGCTGCTCGCCGGGATGGGTGAAGTACCTCGAACACTTCTATCCCCAGTACACCGAAAATCTGTCCACGGCGAAGAGTCCGCAGCAGATGTTCGGTGCGGTCATCAAGACTTACTACGCCCAGAAGCAGGGTATTGATCCCAAGGACATCGTTACCGTAGCGCTGATGCCTTGTTCGGCGAAGAAGTACGAGTGCAACCGCCCCGAAATGACCGATTCCGGGTTCAAGGACGTTGACTACGGCCTCACGACCCGCGAACTGGCCAAGATGATAAAGGAAGCCGGAATCGACCTGCCGAAATGCGACAAGTCGGACTTCGACGATCCGTTCGGAACCGCCACCGGTTCCGGCGTCATCTTCGGCGCGACTGGCGGCGTCATGGAAGCGGCGCTGCGTACGGTCATCGAACTGGTCTGCGGCATCAAGGTCGAAGACATCTTCAAGCACGCGGACATCATTCCTCTGCGCGGCATGGAAGGCGTAAGGTACGTTGAGCTGAAGATCCCGAAGGTCGGCCAGGTTCCGGATATGTTCAAGCCGTTCTTCAAGGACTGGAAGTGGCTCGACGGCGCCACCCTGAAGGTGGCTGTCGCACACGGCACCGCGAACGCGAAGAAGGTCATGGAAAACATAAAGGCTGGCGGCGAGCTGGCCGGCTGCCACTTCATCGAGTTCATGGGATGTCCGGGCGGCTGCATCGGCGGCGGCGGACAGCCAATTCCGACCAGCCCCGAGATCCGCGAGGCGCGGGCCAAGGCCATCTACGACGAGGATTCGGCCTACCCGATCCGCAAGTCGCATGAAAACCCGGCTGTGCTGGAACTGTACCAGAACTTCTTCACCGAAGGTCCGTGCGGCCACAAGAGCCACAAGCTGCTGCACACCCACTACACGAAGCGCGGCAAGTACATCGCCTGATGACTAACGGTCGCTGACCGCCAAATCCCCACAAAACGTCTGACAAAACCCGGTTGATGGGAATCCTGTCTGCATCCCTGGAAGTTGAAGACGTGCTGACCCTTACAGTGATTCCCGCCGACAGATTGAATCGGACGTCTGCCTTTCAGCGGACGGCGAAGAAGATGACCATTCCGAGGATGGCGGAGAAGATCGAAATGAGGTGCATGCGCCAGGAGATCTTCGTCTTGATGGTTGTCGCGCCGCCGAAACGCTGGTTATTCGCCCACTTCAGCTGATAGTGGTGGTGGATCGGCGCCCTGAGGAAGAGACGGCGGGGGGTTCCAGTAACCCTTCTTGTCAGCTTGAACCAACTGGTCTGAAGCAGGGACGAAGCAGCCTCGACGATGAAGATCAGGCACACGATCGGCAGGAAGAGACCTGCCTGCACCAGGATGAACATGATGCCGATGGCGGCCCCGAATGCGACCGAGCCGGAGTCTCCCATGTAGATCTCCGCCGGTGGACTGTTGAACCAGAGGTACGCAAGCACGCATCCGGCTATTCCGGCCGCCAGGGGCGCCAGTTCGTCGACTCCCGGCAGGTACGAAACGTTCAGGTACGAACTGAAAATCGCGTTACCGCAGACGTAACCAACGATGCCGATGAAGACCATGCTGGTGACGATTGGCACCGAGACGAGTCCGTCGATCCCGTCGGTGAAGTTCGCCCCGTTGGCGGTGGCCGTGATGACGAACGCAATAAAGCCCACGAAGATCCAGTTTGGCAGGAAGATCTGGAATGTCGAGACCGGGATGAACGGAACGGTCAGTCTTCCGCGCAGATCCGGGATGAATTTGTACGCAAGGACCGCCACCACGACACTGAAAGCGAAATACAGAATCAGACGAACCTTGGTCGGGATGCCATCCGTCTTGTCCATGTAGTCGGCGGCCTTGGCCTTGCCTTTGCGAATCAGGCGCTTCTGCCTGATCTTGGCGATGTCGTCGACCGCGCCGACGATCGAAAACGACGCCATGATGGCGAGCGTCGAGATCGTGTAGCCGTTCATCCTGCAGAACAACAGCGAAACCATCTCGACGATGGCGACCAGCAGCAATCCGCCCATGATGGGCGGCGGCTTCATACCGTTTTCGTCGAATTCCGTGAGGTCAGAGCTGGCGTCGAGCCTGCGCAGCAACCGGATGTACCAGGGCATCAGGACCATCACCAGAATCACGGCCAGCAAGGCCGCCGCCCCAGCCCTGAAGAGACGCCCCGCAAACAGTTCGTTACCCGTTATCTCGTATAACCAGAGGCTGAACATTTTCATCTCCGTCGGATCAGATGGATCCTAGAACAGATCTGTTCATCGGGTGAAATTTTGGATCCAGGTGAAATCAAGCACTTCGGTTCGTTCCGGCATTTTTTTTGATGTTGGAGGGGTGCTTTCAGACGATTTGTGCGTCGGACCCTGACGATCGACACCGATCAGTCGGCGCAGGTCAGGGACACATCAAGGGTCCATGTGTTCGAGGTGGGGGCGGTGCCGTCTATCACAAGGTAGTAGTCCTCGTCGCCCACGACCGCGGCGGTCATTTCGACCCAGGCAATTTTTTCGCAGAGATCGGCCCGGCACTCGCCGTGGAGCAGGTAAATGTCGTACTGCTCGTTCAACGGGTCGGAAACGGATACCGTGACGTCCCCGCTGCACGCAGGCTTGAAGTGATACACCGTCTCGATGTTGAATCGCGGGTAGGGTGAAGCGCACGCTTCGCCGTAGAAGGTCATCTGGTCATCTGTCCCGCTTGTCTCGCCCGCGAGACCTGAAACTGGGGACGAAAGATTGCCCAGCTCACCATCGACGGTGCAAGCGTTCGACGAACACAGGTCGTAGCCCGAGCAGTCCTCGTCAATCCCGTTGCATTCGATTTCGGTGGCGCCGGGCATGATGGACGCATTCGTTCCGTCGCAATCGTTGCCGGACGGGCAGTCCGTTTCGTGGTGGTCGATGAATCCGTCGGAGTCCGCGTCGACGCAGCCAACTCCGCAGAGGCAGTTGACTGTCAGCGAGAATCCGCCAGCCGCGCCGTCCATTCCGTCGACTATCAGCGTGTATTCTTCGTCCTGAACCACGTTGAACGAGACGACAGCGGGGTTGTCGAGGGATGTCTTGTAGTCAACCATCGAACTCGAGCGGCAATTCCCGCTGGAGTTTTTCACCACGACCAGGGTCAGCCACTCCACGTCACCTTCCAGGATGGCCGCGATCTCGCCTGTGCACGACGCGGTGAAGCGGTACGAAACCTCGGGACCGGTCAGGTCGTCGATCGTGGTTGATTGGTTGTAGTAGTAGTCGGTGCGGTCAGGCGCCCCCACTGTCGTTCCCCGAACCGTCATCCCGCATCCGGGGTGATCCTGGGCCGCAGTGCAGTAGTTGACGCATCCGAAGTCGTCGTAGCAGCTTATATCGCAGTCGTTTGTCTGCACGACCCGGGCGCACCCGTCGGTAACCACCTCGTCGCCCGATTCGCAGCTGCGTTCGACTTGAGGCCGGCAGTAGTAGCTGTCGTCGCCCGAGCCGGAGAGCCAGGACCAGCAGGAAAGATCCCAGGACGGGTCGGTCGGGCACTCCATGTCGGCAGAGCAATCGTCGAGGCAGATGCCCGGCACGTCGAAGTTCGGATCCACGAAGCAGTAGTAGCCCTCGGCGCAGTGCCCGCCTTCGCACGGTTCGCACTGGGTGTTGTCACTGCAGCTGTCCGCACCGCTGCAATCCTCGTCGATGTCGTTGCAGCGCACATCGAATGAGTCGGGATGGATGGTGGGGTCGCCGTCGTCGCAGTCGGTCCCGAACGGGCAGGTGGTCGCTTCGTACATGTTAAACCCGTCGGAATCGTTGTCGACGCAGTCGTCGGTGCAGGCAATAAGCCCGGCGTTGCAGTCCGTACCTTCCGGGCATGTGGTCAGAACGTACTCCAGGCCGCACGTGTCCGTGACCGACAGGGCCTGACCGTCGCAGGAGCCCGTCAGATTGGGCATGCAGAAGAAACCGTCTCCTGTCGGGGCACACATCGACCCGACAGGGCACTGACCGTCAGCGGCGCAGTTTTCCAGGCACGATCCCTGAGTCACGGGCGGTTCCCCTGGTATCTCGCAGTAACCCGACGCGCACTGGGAGTCGAAGCGGCAGCGGTCGCAGTGCTGGAGGCCGGTCTGTCCGCATTCCACATCGATCCGCAGATTGAACGGGCCTGTTTCGTCCTGAATGAAACTGTCGATTACCATGTAATAAGTAATGCCGGTCGTCACAGGGAAATCGACCTCGTGGACCATGCCAGACTCGGTGTCGGATGCGATGGCCGAGTTGTTGGCGCAGCCTTCGCGAAGGACGACGAGCAGGGCTTCGAGGTCGGCCATTTCCTTAATTGACGCGCTGGCCGCACCGTCGCAGGTGGCGGTGAATGAGTAAATTTCCTCGTGGCCGAGCGCGTCCCGGATTCCGGGATACGATGACATGATGGACTGACCGGCTGTCAGGCGACCGGAGATCGTCGTCCCGATCGACGCCGGTCTGATGGCGCCGCACGACTCGGTGCAGAGGCCTGCCACCGGATCGCAGCTGCCTGTGCAGGTTGCCTCGTACAGTTGGTTGCCGCAAGTGTCGGTCAGCCTGAGCTTGTTACCGTCACAAGTCGCGTTCGTGTCGGCGATGCAGACCCCGTGTCCTTCATAGACGTCTGGAACACAAGTCGCTCCGATTGGACACTGGTTCGGGCTGCTGCAGAACAGAGCGCAGTAGCCGAAAACTGCGAAATCGCCACTAATTCCCGGCAGACAGACATGGTCGTTCAGACAGCCGGAACCGAGCAGGCAGGGGTCGCACTGCTGTCCGGATCCTGGGCACCAGTCGATGTTGTCGCAGTTTTCGTCGACTCCGTTGCACTCGATGTCCGTTGCGCCCGGATTGAAATCGACGTTGCTGTCGTTGCAGTCGGTTCCCGTCGGGCAGGCATTGGCGTCGTGGTTGTAGAAACCGTCCATGTCATTATCGACGCACACGATCTCGTCGCAGTCGTCGACCAGGTCACAGTCTTCGTCGATCCCGTTGCAGGGGCTCTCGGGCGAATTGGGGTGGACGGCGGCGTTGTCGTCGTTACAGTCGGTTCCGTCCGGGCAGAACAGTCTGTTGTAACCGTCGTACCCGTCCGAGTCGTTATCCGCGCACGCGCTGCAGTACAGATTGAGTTCAATTTCGAAGGCAGGCAGGGCTGTGTCCAGCGACTCGACCACGACGAACGCGGCCCACCCGGACGACACTCTGAACTCGTTGTGGAGTGTGTTCAGCGGCTCGGTCATCTTCTGGCAGCTTTCGGGAGAGCAACCATCCACTACCAGAACGTGAACGCCGGAAGGCGTGAAGCCGCCTGATAGTCCGTCAACAACGAGGTCAAGGGCAGCGACACCGTCGCAATCAGCCTCGGCAAAGAAGACCCGTTCAGGTCCTTCCAGAGGATATTCCGGGTCGCAGGAGTATGTGGTCCAGATCGAAGGCGTGGCGTCCGGAAGGGCCTCGACCGCCAAGCGTTGGCCGGGTTCGAGCAGGAGTGCGTTTTCACAGATCGGATCGACCGTCGTGTCTGTCGTTCCGTTGTCTGTCGTTCCGTTGTCTGTCGTTCCGTTGTCTGTCGTTCCGTTGTCGTTGGTTCCGTTGTCGTCGATTCCGTTGTCGTCGATTCCGTTGTCGTTGGTTCCGTTGTCGTCGATTCCGTCGTCGTTGGTTCCGTCGTCGTCCGCGTCTTCCAGTTCAAAGCCTTCATCGACCCGGGCATCTTCGACGCCGTCCGGGGACGTGTCCTGATCGATGTCAGTGACTGTCACGTCCTGGACGTCCTTCGGACCGCCGTTGTCGGTCGGGTTTTCGGTGCCACCGCACGCGACGATAATGAGAGCTGCTGCCACGCACAGCGTGGCCGATGCCATTCGTTTCATACATAGCCTCCAGACAGGAAAAGAATCTGATGCACGGATGATAACAGTGTGGCTGCAGTTCGTGAAGGTATTCCCGGACTGGATGTTCCTGGCAGAGGCAGTCGGAATCGGGTTATGCTTGCGCGGCTCATCGAAGTTGGAAAGAAATGAGATTTCCAAGACTGATCATGATTGTGTTTCTGGCGCTGGCAGGCCTGATGTCAGGTTGTGACGGCAGGGATTGCGACCAGGAGGTGCGGGCGACCTGCGACGGCGCGGCCTCGGCTTGCGTGTCCTCGAAATGCGCCGGGCGGGACGGCATTGAATACGTCGAATGCTTTGAAGTCCTGTGTCAGCCTGATCTGTGCGAATGCCTGGATCAAGCCGGGTGCGCATGGCAGGACCAGTCATGTGACGGGGTGCTTGTCGACTGAGGAGTTCCCATCGTGGCTGCGCCTGGCCGCTGATACGAACAGCGCGTCGAGGGCAGCCGCGTTGTTGACCATGTCGTCCGCTGCCGCCCTGGCGCCGGCAGTCAGGGCGCGGTCACGCCTGCACGCCTGAATCAATGCGGCGAATGCCTCCAGTTCCAGCTGGTAGGTGTCGGCCGGCGGAATCCTGACCAGCGTTCTGCCGTCATCGTCGATCAGTGTCATGACGCTCGGCACGCAGTCCTGCAGCCAGGGGCGGTCGATCGTGACAGCCCCCTTCGATCCGCAGATGGTGGCGCTGTGACGTTCAAAGGATGAGATCGACGTTTCGAAGTGCGCCAGCACGCCGTTCGGGAAATCCAGCAGCCCGACCATCGTGTCGTCCACGTTGTTCCGACTGCCGAAGCCCAGTTCCTTGTAACCGGCCTGCCGGAAACCCCGGCGTTCGAAGGCGGCCGCCCGTGAAGGTTCGCAACCTGCGATCATTCTGGACATGTGGACGCAGTAGCATCCGACATCGAACAGGGCGCCGCCCGCAAGGCCGGCGAGCGCCGGTCCCGAATCGGGATCGTCGCAGGCCCACGAGAACCTGCTTTCGATGGTCCTGACCTCGCCGATCCTTCCAGACGAGATGATATTGGCGACTTCGGCCCAAAGCGGGTGGAAGCGGTACATGAACGCCTCCATTACCGGAACCCCGGCCGCGATCGACGCATCGCGAAGCCTCATGGCAGCCGTTTTCGACGTGCATGCCGGTTTTTCAACCAGCACAGGCAGTCCGGCTTCAATGGCGCGCAGCGCCCACTCCAGGTGAAGACTGTTCGGCAGCGGGATGTACACGGCATCCACCGCGCCGGAGTCCAGCAATGCCTGGTAACCGTCAAAAGCATGTGGAATTCTTCTGGGGCGCGCCCAGTTTTCGGTTCGTTCGGGGTCTCGCCCGGCCACGGCCGTGATCCTGACCAAGCTGCTTTTTGAGGCGCCCTCGATGACACTGTCCGCGATAGAGGCGGTGCCGAGGATACCTATCATGATTGGGTCAACCATCTGATCCGTTTTCCGTTCCAAGTCGAGCTGGATTCTACACGCATCGGGGGTGATACGCGGAATTGGCGCCGTCTATGCTTGCTGCAGGGGGACTCACAGGTTTTCGTCGCTCCTGTTTCGTCGTATGATCGCTGGCGCCTGTCGTTTCCTGTCTACGGGCGGTTGTTTTCGGGCCGGGCTTCCCATTAAGCCTTAATCAGCTTTGCTTGTGAGGTTCTTTCGTGAAGGGATTCAAATACGTTCCCGTGCTTGCCGTGGCCGTGTGGGTCTTCGGCGGAGGTTGCGGGACTTGTGAATGTGACGATCTCTGCCAGGCGGACGCGTTGATTCCCGCGGATACGCTGCAGGACACGGGTGACGGCCAGGTGGCCGCGGATACGGGTGAACCTGACTCGGTCACGGATGTCCCGTCCACGGACGGGCTTGATGACTCGGTGTCGGACGACGTGCCCGGGGACGTGTCGGCGGATGTGCCTTTCTGCCCGGACTGCGAACGCAGCGACCCGATTCCGCTTTATTCATGGCGGGAGCGTCAGGCCGAATACCTGAATTTCTGCGCCGAGAACAACGGTCCCGAAGCCGGCAATTCGTACGGACAGGTCTGCCGGGTCAAGACCGGCCAGTCCGTGGTTCCGGCCGCCATCGCATCGGCGGTCGAGGACCTGACGCTGCGCGAGGACTGCTCGGACTTCCGGGCCTCGGCGCTGGTCAGGATGCTCTACATCGACCGTGAAAACGGGGCGCTGGACGAGACGTCCCGCCAGACGATCATCGACACCCTGCTGGCATACAAGTACTGGATGACCGAAGTGAACCCCGAGATCCCGATGGACAAGATGTGTTACTGGTCGGAAAACCATCAGATCCTGTTCCATTCATCGGAGTACCTGGCCGGTCAGATGTTCCCGGATGCCGTATTTTCGAACGTCGGCATGACGGGCGCGGAGCATCGCGACCACGCGCGGCCGTTGATTCTGAAGTGGTTGAACCTGCGCGGCGCCATCGGGTTCTCGGAATGGCACTCGAACGTGTACTTCAACGAGGATATCCCGGCGCTGGTGAACCTGG
>JAGOFO010000073.1:4744-10717 GCA_017997155.1 Myxococcota bacterium | reverse complement strand
AAAAGTACATGGAATTGAATCCGACGGCCGATCCGGAAACGATCCGGAAGGTTCTTGAGTCGGCGAAGACTCCGGCGGGCATGCACCGGCCGATCATGGTCGCCGAGATTCTGGATGCGCTTGCCATTCAACCTGGCGATGTCGTGGTGGACGCGACACTCGGGTGGGGTGGGCACACCGAGAGAATGTTGCCGCTGACCAGGCCGGGCGGCATGGTGGTCGGGCTGGACTGCGACCCGATCGAGCTTCCCAGGACCGAGGAACGGCTGAGAATGTCAGGGTTCGGTCCCGAAGAGTTCCGCGTGGCGCGCTCAAATTTTTCCGGGCTGCCGAAGGTTCTGGCGGATCTGGGACTGGACGGGGCCGACGCGGTGCTGGCGGATCTGGGGCTTTCCTCGATGCAGATCGACAATCCCGCCAGGGGATTTTCGGTCAAGTTCGACGGGCCGCTGGACATGAGGATGAACCCGTCCCGAGGTCTTTCCGCCGCCGACTGGCTGGCAAGGGTCACGCCGGTAAAACTGGCCCAGGCGCTTGAGTTCGATTCCGACGAACCGGATGCCGAGGTTATCGCGGCGGCTATCTCGGGCAGGCGGTTTCAAGGAACAAGGGCGCTGGCGGAAGCCGTGCGCAAGGCGTCGACGGCGCGGACCGGCGAAGAACGGGATTTGACGGTCAGACGCGTCTTTCAGGCGATCCGAATCGAGGTGAACGACGAGTTCGGAGCCCTGGAGTCATTTCTGAGGGTATTGCCTTCCTGCCTGAGGCCAGGCGCCAGGGTCGCGATCATGTCGTTTCATTCCGGCGAGGACAGAAGGGTGAAGAAGTCCTTCAAGGCCGGTCTGCTGGACGGAACATACAGTGCGATATCGGACGAGGTGATTCGGGCGGCGTCCGCCGAAAGGCGGGACAACCCGCGGTCCACGCCGGCCCGGCTGCGATGGGCGCTTCGCGCGTAGGGGTGAACCGCCTTTCAGGTCAGGGACAGGCGTAGGGGCGAACCGCCTCCGCCAGGGGCGAATGTAATTCGCCCCTACAAGGACAGGTCTGTACGGATCTCTGCGGCTCGTAGGGGCGAATGAAAATTCGCCCTCAAAGACGGGGTCAATCTTTGTTTTCCCAGGCCAGTTTGAAACCGTCCCCGGTCATGACTGAACGATCCAGCACATCGACCTGTCCGTTTTCCGGCAGAACGATGTTCGCCCACGGGGCCACGTCGATGATGTCCTTCTGGATGTCCAGGCCGGGCGCCACCTGAATCAGTTCGAGTCCACGTTCCGTCAGGCGGAAGGTGCCGGCGGTGGTGCAGTAGAAAACCTTCTGGCCGCGGGACAGCGCCGCCCTGGCGTTGAAGGTGATCTCTTCGAGTTCACGAACGAACTTCGGGATTCCACGCTTCTTCACGTCCAGCTTGCCGTCAACGATCTCCACCTCGGCCTTCGCGGTCCACTGTCCGATGAAGATGATGTTCTTCGCGTAGGTGACCAGGTTGATGAATCCGCCGGGGCCCACGTATTCCTTGACGTTTTTGGACTTGCGCGAGACGTTGACGTTGCCCTGCGGGTCGACCTGCAGCATTCCCAGGATAACGACGTCCAGGTTGTCTTCGATGAAGTGGAACATCTCGGCCGACGAGATCAGTTTTTCCGGGTTGATCGCCATTCCAAAGAAGAATCCCGGCACCGGAACACCTCCGACCACACCGGTCTCGATCAGGTAGGTGATGTCCGATCCCATGCCGCCACGGTTCGCCATTCCGCCGACTTCCTGAGGCAGGCCGTAACCGATGATGGTCCGGACGCCCGGGAAACCGACCTTCATGAACAGTTTCGCGGTCTGGCGCGCCAGCATGTATTCGAGCGGGCTGCGCACCGGGTCAAGCTTCAGGATTCTGTTGAACAGCGCCAGTTCATCAAGGAACTTCGGAATATCCTTCATTTTTTCCGACAGGGTCAGCGCCATCAGGGGCTTCTTCTGCGGGAACATCAGGCATTGTTCCGCGTACCGGTTGACCACGATTGCGTCGACCTTGTCCGCGGGAATGAATATCTGGGAATCATCGCGCGGGATGATGCCGGCGACGTTCACGATCGTCAGGCCGCCGTTGTACTTCGCGGCCAGCGTCGATTCGCGGACCTCGGTGTACATCGGGCTGTCCTTCATGTAGATGTTGCCGTCCTCGTCGGCATAGGTCGCGGCGACCACCGAGACGTTGATTTTCGGCAACGTGTACTTCAGCATGTCGCCTTCGACAGAGACCATCTGCTCGCCACGCCCCGTCTCAACCTGGGTTCCGGTCCCGACCCTGGGATCCACGAACGTGCCGACTCCGACCTCGGTCACCAGTTCGTACTGACCGTGTCCCTGGGCCTCGATCAGATGGATCAGGGTCCCCTGCGGGTAGACCGTCAGGTACATATCGCCTTTGGCGACCAGTTCCAATCCGGCCCTGACCGTTTCATGGTGCCCGCTGATGTAGTGGGTCAGAAGACCGGACACGCAGACTTCCTCGGTGCCGCCCGGCGCCCTGCCGCGGAGTCCTGTTCCACCCGCGTTGATCCAGGTCAGGTTTGCGGGATGGCCGGTGTTCTGGAAAGACTGGCGGACCGCCCGGTAGACCGATGCCGGCCTGACGTTGGAAGCCATGCCGCATCCGGAAACGATGGCGCCGTCCGGGATCATCGCGGCCGCCTCCAGACCGGTCTTGAACTTCGGATTGTCGACCTTGGGCTTGTAGTCGATGTCGATCTTGTTCTTGTTGAGGGCCCAGGTCAGAACTCTTTTGTAAACGGATAATTTGCTCAGCAGACCGGCCATGGCACAACCTCCCGGGTGTTCGTTTCGAATTAGGGCGGAGCGTGGTCCACCCGCGCTTTGATGGAACCAGCTTTTCTTTTGCCATTAATTGCGTTCGTTAGTCAACAGTCCATGTGCTAACATCGCGTCCGGGCGGGGGCGTCAACGGTCGCTTCTGCAAAACTTCTGAAGCATCAATGAGGTATCCGTGAGACTGGGACATTCGATTGCCGGTGTTTTGATCTGTCTGATGGTCGTGTCGGGATGTGGTGGCGGTGACGGCGGTCATGACGTCGTCACGGACGTGTCGGACGACGTTGCCGAAGACGTGACGGGCGACGTGGCCGAAGACGTCGTTGTCGACGCGGCCGGGGATGTCGTCGTCGATGTTGCCGGGGATGTCGTCGCTGACGCGGCCGAAGACGTGACGGAACAACCCTGGAATTACCGTGACCCCTGGGCCGTGCCGGTCGCCGACTGGTCGGACTGCCCGGACACCGACTACATCGGGGACATGACGCTGGCCCAGAAGGCCGCCTACTACGACTGGGCGGGCGTGAAACTGCACCAGAAGCCGGCGGACGCGCCGGGTCACGAGGCATACTCGGCTGTATACAAGATCGTGTGCGACTCGGATGTCCCGGTCACGATCGTGCCCGATGACCAGATTCCCGAGTGCAGAAACACACTGTCCGAGAACACCGGCCTCTGGAGCAGCCTGTACGTCGCCTCGCAGGCATTCAGGTACGCGGCGACCGGGGATGCCGATGCCCTGGCCAGCCTGAAACGCTCGTTGAACGGCACGTGGCACATGATGCTGATAACCGGCAAGCCAGGTCTGTACACGCGGGACATGCGGGATCCCTCGCTTCCTTCCCAGTACTGCGTCGAGGACGAGGAACCATATGCCAGCGCCGCGACCGACAACGAGAAGTACGCCAGGTACGTTCCACGCGGGACCGACATGGTCGGAAACCAGTTCGTCCGTGTTGACCAGGACGGCTGTTTCCTGACCTGGGATCCCGCCTTGAACGATGGCGCGGGTGGCTGGTTCAAACACCAGGACCACTGCACCGAGCCGCGTTTTGCCGGTTTCTGCTGGCAGGACAACGTCAGCAAGGACGAGTACGCCGGACACATGTTCGCGGCCGGCATCGTGGCGAAGATTGTCGACGATCCGGAGGTTCACGCGATGGCCGTGGAGATCCTTAAGGCGGTGGCGGAACACATCGTGGAGAACGAATTCCTGATTACCGACTACGATGGTCGCAGGACCCGTTACGGCAGCGCATATGCCCTGGCATTCGACGAGGCCCCGGGCGGCAACGCCGTGATGGCGCTCGCATGGATCAGGTCGGCCGCGATCGCGACAGGCGACCCGGATCTGATGGCGACGTACTTCGACTGCCTGCTGCAGATGGCCGGCACGAATTCGTGTATCGATCAGGATTTCGAACGCGACCTTCCCGCGGACTACCGGACCTATCTGGAGGCGCCGGGAATGGACCTGGCAAAGGGCGCCGACTCGAACTACGACACGATCAATATCGCGCTGCTGAACTGGTTCAATCTTGTCTGGTTCGAGCCGGACACGGAGCTTCGCGAATTCTATCGGCAGGCGTTTTTTGACAACACCAGGGGGCCTGACAGGGACGGCCGCGATTTGTGGGCCGAGGCGAATCCTTTCTGGAATTTCAGCGTGGTCAGCCGCATGGACCCGACCGGATTCGACAACGAACTCGTTGGCGGCATGATTCGTGACGCGGTCTGCACCCTCAAGCGGTTCCCGACCGACAACGTGAGGCGGGCAAGGGACAGCACGGTTTACCCCGAATGGAAGGTGTCCCCTCGTCACGGCAGCCTGGCTGAACACGCTATTCCGATTGAGGAACGGTGCAATTCCGTTTTCGAATGGTGGGGAGACCCGAACAGCCGGCAGACCTGTCAGGACGACCTGAAATCAGCCGAGCCCCCTGCCGGATTCCTGCTTCCCTACTGGATGGGCAGGTATTTCGGATTCATCGCCAGCGACATCTGAGCCCGACTGGGCTATCCTCTCCGCGTCATAATTTTTCTCCGGGGTTCAATCATGGTTCGTTTAGAAAGACCTCAAGGTTCGACACGGCTTCTGGCCGTGGTTTCAGTGTTGCTGCTGGCGGTGGCCGGTCTTCCGGGATGCGGGGACGGCGACCCGGAACAGCTTGACGTGATTCACGATGCCGCCGACGTGGCGTCTGACACCGTGGCAGGCGATTCGGTTCAAACCGACAACGGGACCCAGGACGTCCGACCGGATGGACTGACGGATTTGCCTCAGGCCGACGCGACCGATGTGGTCGACGCGACGGATCAAGGTCAGGTTGATGCCGCGGACGCGATCCATCCGGCCGATCTGCCGGAAATGGACACCGAGGATCAGGATCCGGGGATTCCGGTTCCTTCGTTCCCGCTGGTCCAGGGCGGCGTGTCCTCGCACGTCATAGTCGTCGCGGACGACGCCAGTCCGTCCGAGAAGACCGCGGCCGCCGAGATTCAGGCCCTGTTCCAGCAGGCGTCCGGTGTGAATCTGCCGATCGTCGCCGAACCGGCGTCCGAGGAAGGCCCCGTCATCGTGGTCGGTGCGGGCGCGCGCGGCGGCATTCGGCGTCGAGCCCAACCTTGAGGAACTTGGCGAGGACGGCTTCGTCATCAAGGTCGTCCAGCCATCCGTGGTGATTGCCGGCAGCCCGGCCGCCGGAACGATGCACGGCGTCCGCCGGTTCCTCGAGATAGCCCTGAACGTCAGGTGGATCGCTCCGGGACAGACGATCGTTCCGCAGACCACCGACATCGTTTTCCCGCAGGAAATGGATCTGACGGAAAAACCCGCCTTCAAGTGGCGCACCACGACGTACACATGGCCGGGCGCGGATCGTTCCTTCCTGGCCCATCAGGGCGAGAACAACGGTCACGCGGGGCCTGACGCCGAATACGGCGCCGAGCATTTCCACGATGGACAGGCTCACAGTTACTTCAATTTCATTTCACCGGACGAGTTCTGGGACACCCACCCGGAGTACTTCTCCGAGATCAATGGACAGCGTGTGCGCGAGGCGACCCAACTCTGCCTGACGAACCCGGACGTGCTCGACATCGTCACCGAACGCATGCTTGCCAGGATGGCCTCGAACCCGGACG
>JAGOFO010000073.1:0-4644 GCA_017997155.1 Myxococcota bacterium | reverse complement strand
CCGGAGTACTTCTCCGAGATCAATGGACAGCGTGTGCGCGAGGCGACCCAACTCTGCCTGACGAACCCGGACGTGCTCGACATCGTCACCGAACGCATGCTTGCCAGGATGGCCTCGAACCCGGACGCGATCCAGCACAACTTCTCGCAGATGGATCGGTACAACCAGTGCCAGTGCGACAAGTGTCGCGCGATGAACGAACTGTACCAGTCCGAGGGCGGCACCCAGTTCTGGTTCGTCAACCAGCTCGCCAATCGCACATCCCAGGTCTATCCCGATAAACAGATTGGGACGCTCGCCTACATGTACACCGAGGAACCACCGGTCGGCCTCGAACTGCATCCGAACGTGGCGATATGGCTGTGCCACATGTATCCGTCCTGCGACAGCCACCCGATTCGCACGTGTCCCGACAACGCGGATTACAAGCGCCGGGCCGAGGCCTGGTCCGAACTGACCGACCACCTGTACATCTGGCACTACATCGTTGATTTCATGCATTACTACAGCCCGTTCCCGAACTTCTACGCGCTGGCGGACAACATCCGTTTCTATCGGGACATCGGCGTCGAGGGCATCTTCCTGCAGGGTATGGGACACGGCGGCGGCGGCGGGGAATTCAGCATGCTGAGACCGTGGTTCGGGATGAAGCTGCTCTGGAACCCCGACTTGGACACCACGGGACTGATCAAGCGCTTCCTGAAGGACTACTACGGACCTGCCTGGGGACCGATGTACGACTGGATCGTTCTTCTTCAGAACAAGGTCGACGACGATGACATCCACCTGCACCTTTACAGCAATCCCGCCACAGGCCACCTCCCCGAGGACATCGTGCTGACCGGCGAAGCGCTGTTCGACGAGGCCGCGCAACTGGTCCAGGGCGACGAGATCCTGGAACAACGAGTGGCCGTGGAGCGCATGCAGCTTGCCTACGCCAGGTTCTTCCCACGGAACGGATACCGCATCGAGGATGGGTGGTTGAAGTGGAATCCCGGGATGGCGACATTCGAGGACGTCACGAATTTCACTCAGATGATGAACGACCACGGGTTCACTTCCTACCGTGAGGCCCAGGGCACCCCGGACACGATGATGATGCTGTACATGATGATCGGCGCCGATGCCGAGGTGAAGACCATCTCGAACGGCGCGCTCGAGGTCGACGTCGTGCCGACGCTTGCGGGCCGCGCCTTGAGAATCACCGACGTGGCTTCCGGAAAGACCGTTACATCCTGGGACCAGCGTCGCAACCTGTTCTTCCCGTTCGCGGGCGGGTACGAAGAACGCGTTGGCGAAGGGTTTGATTTCATGGGATGGGTCGAGCCGGGTGGAGCCTCGGCGGTGACCTCCACGGGGCTCAAGGTCACGTTGAACACGATGAACGGATACAAGGTGGTCAGGTCCTACCAGCTTGATCCGGTGGAACCGATCCTGCGGATCTCGACCACTCTGACCAACCCGGGAGCCTCCACGGTCAATGCTCGACTGCGCCCCCACATGGAACTGAACCTTGGCGACCTGGCGTCGACGACTGTCCATTTCGTGGCACGCGACGGCACCGTCGTGGACAAGGACATGGAAGGGGTGATCTCCGGTATGCGACAGGGCGAGCACTTCTACGACCAGGACGCGCCGGCCGGCGCCTGGATCTTCTCGGGCACCTCCGGTCTGGATGTTACGTATCGATTTGTCGACGACACCGTCGATTTCACCTGGCTCTACGCGTACCCCGAACGCGACGGCGAACTCGAGATGGAGGTGTTCGCGAAAGCGGTTCCGCTGGCCCCCGGCGAGTCGATGACGTTCGATTGCGAGATTGAGGTCAGAGCGGCGGAATGACCACCGGAATCGTGGAACCTCGTCTTCCCGCGCCGTCTCAACGAAAATCATCAAGGTGACTTGAAATACTCCCCGCGAACACGGTAAAATGTTCCGTAAGTTCTTTATTTTCGTGTAATTACCGGCCCGGTCGGGCTTGTTGGAGGACTAAAAATGCGTAGTCTGTGGATTCTGGGTTTAACGGTGGTGGTCGCCGTTTCCATCGGCGGCTGCGTCTTTGAAACGAACGAGGACGGTAACGGCCCGATCCTGGGCGAGGCACTCACCTCTGGATGCAAGATTGAAAGCGGGTTGACGCAGCGTTCGCTGATCGATGGAAACATGATCGAGGCGATCGTTTCCGACAACTCGGTCACGATTATCCACCACAACGCCCAGTATCAGTGCAACGCCGACATCTCCTGGGAGATGCAGATTGACGGCGATGAACTGCTGTTGCGCGAGGTCGACAAGTCGGTCGAGGTCACCCGCTGCATCTGCCCGATGGATCTTTCAATCACCATCGATAACCTGACCGAAGGTAAAACCTACCACGTCACCGTCTGGGACGAGTTCGAGTCCAAGCAGTTCGGCGAGGTTTGGGTGACTCTCGAGAACTGCGATGCCCAGTGCGTCGTGCCCGAGGATTGCTGGAACTACCCGGATCTGCCCAGACTTGACTGTCCTGGAAACTGGGCGTGTCTCCAGGGGCTGTGCAACTACTATTGCGATGCCATTCCCACCGGGTGCACGACCAACTCCGACTGTCCCGAAGGATTCCAGTGCGTGTTCTACGCGACGCCGGCCACCGGCGCTGTCGATGGCTCCGGTTCATCGGCGGGGGCCGCGATGATCGCCTACGAATGCGTGACTGATGCCGACTGTCCCGAAGACATGCGATGCATGGTGTCGGACTGCCAGTGCCCGGACGGCGCGGATTGTGACTGCTATCCCTACGGCTACTGCGAGGGTCAGGTATGGCCGACCGAGGGCGTGTGCGAGCCGGTCGAGGTGAACAACGAGTGCCGCACCGACGCCGACTGCGGTTCCGGTTATCACTGTGAGTTCAATTACCCGGTGCCCGTGACTGCCGGTGCCGATCAGGCTGCCGAACCGATGCCGCCGATCGACGAATGCATGTGCACCGAGGAATGGGCCCCGGTGTGCGGCACCGACGGCGTGACCTACTCGAATGACTGCTTCGCGATGTGTTCGGGCGCTGGTGTCGCGTACGAAGGCGAATGCAATGGCGGCCAGGGATACGGATACTGCGTGCCCGATGAGCAGACTGGCTGCTGGGCCGATTCCGATTGTCCGGCCGGGTTCATGTGCCAGTTGACCGACTGGTGCGCGGGAACCGACAGCGATTACGACGGCGTGATCGATCCCACCTGGTGCATGGGCGAGTGCGTCCCGGCGATGGAAGAAACCTGCGAGTCCCTGGGTGGCGTCTGCTTCCCGTACGATGAAAACGGCGCCTGTCCCGAAGGTTACAACTGGCTCTACGGCAATTCGTTCTCGGAACCGATCTGCGGCGGCCAGGGGATCTGTTGTGTGCCGGTGGCGGTTGAGTGCGTGACTGACGAGGACTGCTACAACATGAACGGGGATCTCCCTGTCGATCCCGCGACCGGTGTCGCCGTTCAGTGGACCTGCGACGACGGCGTGTGCGTCTCAAGGACCGAATGCGGCTACTTCGAGTGTTACAGCGACGCTGACTGCGGTGACGGTTGGATGTGCGTGTCCGGTGGTCAGTGTGATCCTTCCGGCGTCTGCTGCGAGTCGACCTGGTGCGAGCAGATTCAGTCCAATGAGTGCGCCGAGGATCTGCCTTGCGCCGTCGGCGAGATGTGCGTGGACGGCCAGTGCGTCCCGGTGGAACTGCCCTGCAACGAAAACGGCGCTTGCGATCAGGGTTACACCTGCGTCGACGGTCAGTGTCTGCCTGTGCAGCAGGAAGACTGCCATATGGACGACACGGGGATTTGCGTGTGCGGCGGATTGGCAGGGTTCATGTGTCCCCAGGGCATGTCCTGCGTGTACGACGACCCGAACTGCAGCCCCGACGCCGGTGGAGAAGACTGCATGGGTCACTGCTACGCCGTTCCCGAGGAATGCTACTGCACGATGGAATACGCACCGGTGTGCGGCGCTGATGGAAAGACCTACAGCAACAAGTGCATGGCAATCTGTGCTGGAGTCCGTCCGGTTTCCGAAGGTGAATGCGTGAAGTGATTCAATTCTGATCGATCTGCCCGGCGTATCCGTTCTTCAGAACCTGCATGAATTCGATTCCGCTTTTGACCTGTCGGCTTAGTTTGCTGCGGCAGCCCCTGTCGAACCATTCATCCACGAACACGCGCAGGGAACCGAAGATGGCGGCCGCGACCACGTTCGCCTTTGTCCTGGAAAGGTAGGTGCGTCCACGGAACGTCCTGAGAGTCGCGGCGAACAGCTTTTCCATCCGATAGTCGGCTTCGATGTCCTTGGTTCTCAGATAAGTCGACCCGTCCACGATCTTCAATTCGGTCAGCAGCAGGTCCCGCGTGTTGAAGTACTCGTGGGACATCGCGACCACCGCCGATGTGATCCTCTCGAACGGCGGAACGATATCGGCCCCGTGGTTCAGGAGTTCGCGCAGCTTCTTCTCGCGAAGTGGCTGATTGCGAAAGACGATCGCCTCTTTTGTCGGGAAGTATCTGAAGAACGAACGCTGAGAGATTCCGGCGTTCTCGGCAATCTCGTCAATGGTCGTGTTGTCGAACCCCTTGCTCAGGAACAGCTCGGTCGCCACATCGATAAGTCGGTCCCTCGTGGACTCCT
>JAGOFO010000072.1 GCA_017997155.1 Myxococcota bacterium | reverse complement strand
ACGCCGGCAGCATCGAAGGCATACACCAGGGCACCCGCCAGCGGCGGCTCGACAAGGGTATGAACCTTTACTTCCGGATACATCGAACTGACTTCCTGCACAAGCGCATTTCTGAACGTCTGGTCGGTCGCCTTCTGGAGAACGCTGCCTCCGAGCACCAGCCTGAATGAATCATCCCGGCCGAAACCGAGCTTGAACGCGGCGACCCGGGCGGCGACTCCGAGATCCCTGCCGAAGCCGGACAGAATATCGTGAGCGACGATATCGCCATGCGCCGCCGCCTGAAATACAAGTGGAGCCAGCATCCCGATCATGGGCGGAATCGGCTGCTCGATGTCCATCGGAACCGACTGCATCCCGGCCGGGATTTCGGGCGGAGTGTTCCCGGGTATCATGAAGTCGACCACATCGGCGATGTCAGCGATTCCCAGGGCCTGCATGTACAGGTCGGAGATCATCGTGGCCGGCGCCCGTCCGTCGCGCGCACGGCCCGCGGCCCTCAAACCCGCCAGGGCAATGTCGAAGCCGCCGCCACCGTCCCCGAGTTCGGCGGCGATGCCGCCAATCTGCACTCGGACGCCATCGCCGTTCATGCCGACGCAGTTGCCCGAGGTTCCGGCCGACACGGCCACGCCCACACCGTCGACGGTGCCCGCGCGCAGCGACAGGAATGCATCGTTGAGGATGACGATGGGCGGCAGCGGCGCATCGGAACCGCATAATTCGAGAAGCAACTCTTTCACTATGCCGTCCAGGACCGCGAAGTCCCTGGGCCGATCCAGACCGGCAAGCCCGAAGCCGAAGCCTTCTATTGCGTGACCGCCTTCGGAAAGAAGGTTTTTCAGCGGCGCGACCACTGCGCGCAGCCTGGCCAGGCAGCCGGCCCGCCCGAGCGTCTGATAGTTCGACGCCGGCGCCAGCCCGCTGGAAACCAGGGCGCCGTCCGACGTGACGCACGCGAATGCGGTCTTGGAATTACCCGAATCAATGCCCGCATACAGCTTCTTCATCACACAACCCCGTACACATCGCGATCCGCCGACGGCGAAAGAAGCCCGTTGGAGTGAATCCTGCAATCCACGGCGCCCATTCTTACCCTGCGCGTTCCCGCGGCGGCCATGGCCCGGATCAGGGCCGGAAAGTCCGTAAATGGCGTCAGCGCCGCCGAAGACAGAGCCGACAGGAAGGCGCCGTTGCCACGAACGATGACCGCGCCCGCCACCATCCTGGCACAGATCGACATGACCAGGGAGAGCAACGCCAGCGGCAGGAACCCCGGATTGACGAACATGGAAACGACAATTGCCGCCAGTGACATCGGTGCCGCGGCAAGCGAAAGGCAGCACAGCGCATAACGTCCAGCGGACACTCTCGAAAGCACCGCCAGGTGAGTCATCGCCAGGGTCGACGGATAAGACACGGGCAGCGGCAGCGGCACGAACTGGTCGGCAGGGCATGCGGCATGGACAGCGGCCCCGGCGGAGTGGCGATTCATCGCCAGCGGTTCCCCGATAGTCCTTTCAAAGCGTTCACGCCCGAGCATGACCATGGTCGGCAGTACCCCGACCGGACCGAAAAGACCGAAATAAACCGGTGACATGCGCTCCATGTCAGCCTGAACCGAAAAAGGGCCTGCTTCAGACGGCATCCTTACCGGCAAAGCGGAACAGACCGCGTCACCCGGCAAGACCGAAGCGATCGACCTTATCGACGAAGCCGGAGGCCTCGCGGACGCGGCCAGGATCAAGACTGGATCACCGGTGGTCGACGCCGCCGCCGAAGCTACCAGACATGGCTCGGCCACCCTGCGTGAATCGGTTACTGCCGCGATCGAAACCGCGTCGAACCCGGGGAATTCCCGACGTACAGAGTCGACCAGGGATGAGGCGCCGTTTTCGCCCTCCACCCTTCCAACGCGGAACTTCAGGGCAACGGCCCCCGAAACCGCCGCCAGCGTGCGCACGGTGGATGAGTCCAGGGCGCCGGGGCGTGATGCTCCTGCCACGACCAGCAGCGGCTGGTCAGTCACCGGGCCGGGATCCGGCCGGGAATGCCGGGCCGAGGCCGCGATGATGGACAGGGCGATGGAAACCAGCGCCGCGGCAAGACTTGCGAGGCAGATGAATAGCACGTTCACTCCGGATTGAATGTCCTATTTCCCCGGCGGGCCGGAGGGCCGGAACAATAAGACGTACCGCAATCGGCGGTATGATATCATTCCTCGTTGATTTCCGTGTGCCATCGAGGCAGGGGTGGGGAATGCCGTTCGGCCGCGAATACGACAAGAGTCCGGTGATCAGATTTCTGAAGCCGTGGTTCGCTACAGACAGAATCACCGCCGTGACTTTTATCATGCTGGCGCTGGTCGTTCTAGGTTTCGCCGGCACCAGGATCGCTTTAGTCGAGATGAAGCACGCGCGCATGAATCCCATCCGCGACCCCGGGATCGCGCATCGGATTTCCACCGGTCAGCTTTCCGGCGAGGAGATGCTGACCTTCTCGACGCTTGGTGATCGGGGCGCCGCCGAGACCCTGTATCTTCCGCCTCTGGTTGTGCTCAGGGTGATGTCGGCAGGTCACCAGAAGGCCCTTGCCGACATGCTGTTCATAAGGGCACATTCGTACTTCCTTTCTCATTTTTTCAGCGACCGCCGTTTCACCTGGCTGACCAACTATTACGACGCCATCACCGGTCTGGATCCCGACAATGCACGCATATATCTCTGGTCGGCTCAGGCGGTGAAGCTGGGTCAGATGATCGACGACGACACCGTTGCCATCGCGAACCGCTTCCTGAAGGATGGACTGGCCAGGTTTCCGCGCGACTGGCAGATGCACATGGACCTGGGCTTCAACCTGTATTTCGAATTCCGCGGCTCGACCGACGATGAGAAGGCGCTGGCAAGACTGCAGGCACGCGATCACTTCGTGACCGCGGCCGGTATCCCGGGCTCGAACATCGATCCGAACTTCGTGGCGGAACTGTTCCAGCGGGGACATGAAGACGGACTGGCTGTCGCATACGCTCTTCAGAAATACTACGAAGCCTCCGAGGATCAGCGGAACCAGCTGCAAAGACGCATCGCCTCGCTTTCAGACACGATCGCCGATGGGATCCGAATGGAGGAGGCGAGATGGCGGGGCCATTACTCGCATATCCCCGTCGCCCTTTTCGCCCTGCTGGACGACCGGGGGCTTGAGACGTACGAACTGTTCCAGGGAGTTGACGCGGACAGCCGATCCAGGTGACCGGCGCGGGGGATATCTTGAGACACAGGATTCTGATCACTGGCGGCGCGGGTTTCATAGGTTCGTCGCTCGCATTGCGTCTGAAAGACCAGCACGACATCGTCATCTTCGACAACCTGCACAGGAACGCGTTCGAAAAGACTCCGCTGGCACAATGCCCTTCCGTCAGGCTGGTGCGCGGCGACGTGCTCGACTGCGCGGCACTGCGCGAGGCGGCGCAGGGTTGCACCGTGATATTCCACATGGCAGCGATAGCCGGCGTGGACACGGTCATGAAAAACCCGGTTCTGACCATGAAGGTCGCCCTGCAGGGCACGATGAACGCCCTCGACGTGGCAACCGGACTGGGAACAATCCACAGGTTCATTGATCTGTCGACATCGGAAGTCTTCGGGCAGTACGCCTACAAAGTCACCGAGGGCGACATCACATCGCTCGGGGCGGTGGGCGAGGCGCGGTGGACCTATGCGGTCAGCAAACTCGCCACGGAACACCTGGCATTGAACTACTGCAGGCAATACGGCCTCCCGGCAGTGTCTGTCCGGCCCTTCAACATCTTCGGGCCACGGCAGGTCGGCGAGGGCGCGATACACCACTTCATCGTCAGCGCGCTGCGCGGTTCGGACGTGACCGTTCACAATGACGGAAGCCAGATCAGGGCATGGTGCTATATCGACGACATCATCGAGGCCCTGGTCATGGTGATGGAGCGCGACGAGGCGGTCGGCGAGGCCTTCAACGTCGGAAATCCGCGCAGCACAATCACGATCTACAACCTTGCCAGGGAGATCATCCGGCTGACCGGTTCTTCCTCCAGTCTGGTTCTGAAGGACTGGCCCTACGCCGACGTGGAACTGCGCATTCCCGACATCTCCAAGGCCAGGCGGATGCTCGGTTACGAGCCGCGGTGGAACCTTGAAGAAGGATTGGTCGAGACGATCAAATGGTACAGGGAGCAACAGGCATGAGAGATGGCGCCCCGGTCGATCCGCCCGCCCCGCTGCCTCTTGCGCGTCCTAACATCACGGACGACGAAGTGAGCGCGGTGGTCCGGGTCCTGCGATCGCGCCACATCGCCAGTGGTCCGGAGACAGCCGAACTGGAACGCGAGTTGTCAGCGAAGTTCGGGGGACGCGATGTGGTCTGCGTCTCCAGCGGAGGCGCCGCGCTGTTGCTCGCGCTGATGGCCGCCGGGACTGGACCCGGGGACGAGGTGGTCGTGCCGGATTTCGTGTTCCCGGCCGCGGCCCATGCGGCGTTGTTCCTGGGCGCCCTGCCGGTTCCAGCCGATGTTGATCTCGAGACGCTGTCGATCACCCCGGAATCGGTCGCGCGCCGCCTGACCCCGTCCACGAAAGCGGTGGTCGTAGTCCATCCATTCGGGATACCGGCCGACGTCGAGGGCATCGCGGCGATATGCCCGCCATCGGTACGGGTCATCGAGGACGGAGCGTGCGCGCTTGGCGGACTGACCGCCTCGGGTGCTGCTGTCGGCACGGTGGGGGAAGTCTCATGCTTCTCGTTCCATCCCCGAAAGTCGATATCCACCGGCGAGGGTGGCTGCGTCGTGGCCGATGGCGACACCGCGCGCCGGCTGCGCCTCTGGCACGACTACGGCCGCGTTGGAAAGGGTTACGGCGATATCTTCCATGATGTCGGCCTGAATCTGCGCCTGAGCGATATCTGCGCGGCGGTCGGGCGTGTTCAACTGGCGCGCCTCCAGGATTCCATCCGGCTGCGCGGACGCATCGCACAGGTTTACTTCGAAGGGCTCGAAAGACTCGACTTTGTCAGAGTGCCGGCCGGCCATCGTCTGCCGGGCAACACCTTCCAGTCCTTCGTCGTCGAGACGAAACTTGATCCGAGCATCGTTATCGCCGGTCTGGCGGAACACGGAATTGCCGCGGGTCCGGCCGCGCAGTCGCTGTCGATGCAGTCCATGTTCCGATCCAGGTTCGCGGGCCTGGCGGCTTCAAGCGACGGGTCGGGGCCCCGGCTCGCCATGAACACAATCGCGCTTCCGATGTTCGACGAGATGACCGATGCCCAGGCGTGGCGGGTCATCGAAGCGCTCGCGACGGTCTCCGGACAGACCGGGCTCGCGGGCAACCCGGAGGGTTGACTTGGACGAGATCATCAAAGTTGAGGAACTCAGCAAGACCTTCAGAACGCCTTTCAGACGCAGGAAGGTCGAGGCGGTCAGGTCGGTGTCGTTTTCTGTCGGCAGGGGCGAGATCTTTGGTTTTCTCGGACCGAACGGCGCCGGCAAGACGACGACCATCAAGATGCTGACGGGACTGATTCGGCCGACGTCCGGAAGGATCTCCCTGCTGGGCGGCGACCCGGGCTCGATCGCGATCAAGGCGAGAATCGGTTTCCTGCCCGAGCAACCGTATTTTTACGACTACCTGACTCCGGTAGAGTTGCTCGACGCGTTCGGACGGCTTTTCGGCATGCCCGCCCAGCTCCGGCGTGAGCGGACCAACAACCTGCTCGAAAGAGTGGGCTTGCATGAGGCGAGGAACCGCACGCTCAGGAAGTTTTCCAAAGGAATGCTTCAACGGACCGGGATCGCGCAGGCGCTTCTGAACGACCCCGAGCTGGTTATTCTCGACGAGCCGCTGTCAGGGCTGGATCCGATTGGTCGCAAAGAGGTCACGGACCTGATTGCGGAGTTGAGGACCGCCGGCAAGACGGTGTTTTTCTCGTCCCATATCCTGACGGACATAGAACGCCTGTGCGATCGGGTCGTCATCCTGGATCGCGGCGTCATCAAGGCGTCAGGCGCCCTGGCCGAACTCCTCGGAACAGGCGGCAGCGAGCGCGAGATCCTTGCTGGCGGCGCGATCGATTTCCATCCGTTCGTCAGCGCTCCGGGCGTCATCAGAAGCGACAGCTATGGCACGGACTCGGTCCGTTTCGTCTGCGCGGCCGCGCATTCGGACCAGCTCATCGTCGCGCTCGTCTCGGCCGGCGCCTCCATACTCAACGTCAGCGACCGCAGGATTTCCCTTGAAAACCTGTTCGTGAACGAGGCCGCGTCCCCGGCCGGCGGAGGTGCAGATGCTCGCTGAAATCGTTGGCTCGATGCGGAGGATCATTGCGATCGCGCGCAACACGGTGCTCGAGGCGGTAAGGAATCGCGCCTTTGTCGGCATGGGCATCGCGGCTTTCGGCCTTATCGTGACCTCGATCGCGATATCGGGCCTGGCGGTGCGGGGCCAGACAGAGCGCGTCCTGATAGACTTCGGACTTGCCACGATATCCCTGCTGGAGGTGGTGATCGCCATCACCATGGGCGTCATCCTCGTCTACAAGGAGATCGACCGCAAAACTTTCTATCTGATTCTGCCCAAGCCGGTGCGGCGCACCGAGGTCCTGGTCGGCAAGTTCGCCGGGCTGCTGGCGGTTCTGCTCGTATCGCTTCTCATCATGTCCGCGGGCTGGATCATCTCCCTGCTCGCCCGGGGCGTCGGGATTCCCGCCGGTATCGTGCAGGCGCTCGCGCTGGTATGGACACAGGCCGCGCTCATCACTGCCGTGGCCATCTTCTTCTCCACTTTCACCAGTCCGGTCCTGTCTGGAGTTTTCACTTTCGGTGTGTTCATCGTAGGCAGTTCGATGCCGGTCCTGAACGAACTGCTGGCAGCCCAGAAGGGGGTTCTTGCTCAGAACATGCCGGCACGAATGGTTGCCAAAGCGACCGTCGCCCTGTTCCCTGACATGTCCGTGTTCAACGTCGGCGCCGAACTGATTCTCAAGGTCCCGATCACCTGGGAGTATGTCGGATCCTGCATTTTCTACTGTGCCGCCTACTGCCTGCTCTTCCAGGCCGCCGGCGCACTGATCTTCAGACGGAGGGACTTCTCGTGATGACGGTCCCAAGCCGGTTCTTCCTGATCATCCCCGGACTGGTGGTGCTGCTGTCGGTTCCAGTGGCGCGCGTCTACCTGTCGGGACGCGAGGAACTGACCATAGCCCGGCAGTGCCGCGATACAGGTCTCGACAACGCGGCGATCGATCACTTCGCGCGGGCGGCCCGGTGGTACCTGCCATTTTCATCGACCTCGTACAATGCGATTGAAGGCCTTCTGGACATCTCCCGAGGGTTCCGGGCCGCTGGCGACGACAAAACGGCTTTAATGGCCCTCAGAGAGGCCCGTGGGGCCATTCTTGCCTCAAGGTGGTTTCTGACGCCTCACAGGGATGTTCTGGAACAGATAAACCGGGACATCGCGACTCTGATGGTTGGTGAATCGCTGCCCGGAGGTCCCGGCTCGGACGCCGACGAAAACCTGGCGCAGCTTCAGGCCACCACTCTCCCGAACCCGTGGCTCTCCGGACTCGCGGGTCTTCTGTTTCTGGCGTGGATACCGGTGACAGTGATCGGGGCAGCCAGGTCTGTCACGCGCGAGGGAAGATTCGCGGGCAGGCAGGGAATCGTCTGGATATCGGCGTCAGCGGGACTTCTGTGCGGATGGCTCCTTATCCTCGCCATCGCCTGACCCAAGTGTGGACAACTGCTCCCTGAGACGCTTGAACTGAGCCAGATTATTGAATGAAATCAATACCTTACCACTATTGCCGCGAAAACTGATCGATACCGGAAGATCGATGATTTCCTCGATTTCCTGTCTGGCGCCCGAGAAGTATGCAGTCATGGCCGGGGCCTGACGCTGACCACGAGGCCTGCCGACGGACGGAGATTTTCTAACCAGGTCCTCGACCTCTCGCGTGGTGAGCCCGCCTGCAAGAATCGTCTTGAGAAGGGATCTCTGGCGCTCGGGTTCGAGGCCTATCAACGCTCTGGCCGTGCCCTCCGCCAGCCTTCCATCCGAGATCGCGGCGAGTACATCCGGTTCCAGCTTCAGCAGACGCAGAGAGTTGGCGATTGTGGTCCTGCGGCGACCTACCCGGGTCGCGATCTCGTCCTGGGTCATTCCGAAATCATTCGCAAGTCGCGAGAATGCCCTCGCCTGCTCGACGGGATCGAGATCCTCGCGTTGTATGTTTTCGACCAGTGCGATCACGAAGGCGTTTTCGCCGGCGGCCTGTCTGACGACAACAGGCACCGAGACCAGTCCGGCCTGTTTCGCGGCCCTCAGACGCCGTTCGCCGGCGATCAGCGCGTAACGACCGTCGCCGGTCTCCGATACTACCAGCGGCTGAATGATGCCGGCCTCGCGGATGGACTCGGCGAGTTCATCGAGAGCCTCGGCGTCGAACCGCGTACGCGGCTGGGAGGGGTTGGCGTCGATTCGCTCGATCGGACATTCCATGGTGCCTGACGAGGCCACGCCGGACGGGAACAGCGTGGACAGGCCCTTTCCAAGGCCGGACCTTTTCGGATTCATCGGGACCCCCGGTTTGTTCAGTTCAGATTGAGGCGTGCGAGCAGTTCGGCGGCAAGCTCCATGTGCGCCGTGGCGCCCGATGCCCTCACGTCGAAGAGTATAACCGGTTTCCCGTGTGAAGGACTCTCGGCGAGACGCACATTTCTGGGAACCCTTGTCTTGAAGACTTTTCCGGGGAAGTGACGCTCGACGTCCTCGGCAACCTGATGGCTCAGGCGGGCACGCGCGTCGAACATGGTCAGAACCAGCCCCAGGATGTCGAGCCCCGGATTCCAGGAACGCCTGGTCAGGTCTATGGTCTGGACCAGCCTGACGAGCCCGTCGAGCGCGTAGAACTCGCACTGCATTGGAACGATGACATGGTTGGCGGCGACCAGAGCATTCAAGGTAAGGAATCCCAGCGCGGGCGGACAATCTATCAATACGACGGCATAACGGTCCGCGGCAAGGGAAAGCGCCTGACGCAGCAGAAGCGTCCGGTCCTCCAGGCCGACCAGTTCCACCTCGGCCGCCACGACATCGGGGTGGGAAGGAATGATGTCCAGCGACTCCAGCTCGGTCTTCCGGACCACCTGATCGAACGAAAGCCTGCCCAGCATCAAATCGTAGACATGGCCCCCTCCGGCACGATAATCGAGGCCGAAGGCAAGACTCGCGTTTGCCTGTGGGTCCATGTCAACGAGGAGTGTCGGTACTTCGTAGACCGCAAGAGATGCGGCGAGATTCACGGTGGTTGTGGTCTTGCCGACGCCCCCCTTCTGGTTCGCAAGCGCGATCACGACTGGGGGTCGGTCAAAATGTTTCACGTGAAACAATCCCTGACGACTGGTCAGTTGCCGCCGGCGGGAGCAGGAGCGGGGGCCGGCGCCTCGGCCGCGGGAGGAACCGCTGCTTCGGCAGGAGCCGCAGCCGGGGCCGCAGCCGGGGCCGCTGCCTCGACCGGAGCCGGCGCGGGCGCCTCGGCAGGCGCGGCCGGGACGGACTCGCCTTCAACCGGGGCCGGCGGGACGTAAGGCACGCTATCCGATTCCGCCGCTGTTTCCTTTATTCCGGCCGTGACGCTGTCGTTCGTATTGATAACCGCCAGCGCGATCGAAAGAACAAAGAAAACCCCGGCAAGAATGCCGGTCGCCTTGGACAGGAACGTCGTGGCGCCGCGACCGCCGAACACGGACGACGACGAGCCGCCGCCGAACGCCGCGCCCATGCCGCCGCTCTTACCGGGCTGGACAAGCACGATCACAATCAGCAACAGCGAAACGACGATGTGCAGAACGACCAGCAGTACCGTTACAAAACCCATGTTCAAACTCCTGTAGCCTCGATGATTCCGCCAAACTGTTCGGCCTTGAGACTGGCGCCGCCAACGAGGGCGCCGTCCACGTCCGGGCACGCCATCAGGTCGCGCGCGTTATCGGCCTTGACACTACCGCCGTAAAGAATCCTGGTGGCGCCGGCAACCTCTGCGCCGAACATCCCCTTCAGGATCCCACGGATGAACTCATGTACTTCCTCGGCCTGGGCGGGGGTGGCTACCTCGCCGGTCCCGATTGCCCATACCGGTTCGTACGCGACCACCACGTTAGCCATGGCAGTCGAATCAAGACCGTCGAGACCAACCCGGACCTGCCGTTCAATCCGTTCAAAGGTCTTGCCGGCCTTGCGCTCGGCGAGCTTCTCGCCAACGCAGAAGATCGGAATAAGGCCCGAACCGAGGGCCCGCTTCACCTTCGCGCCGACCAGCTCATCTGACTCGAAGTGGTATTCACGGCGCTCGGAGTGACCCACGATCACGTACCTGCAACCGGTGCTGAGAAGCTGGGCCGCACTCGTCTCGCCAGTGAAGGCCCCGGCCTCCTCGACACTGAGGTCCTGTCCACCCAGGGCCACGTTCGACCCCTCCAGCACCCGCGCCACTCCGGGGATCAGAACCGCCGACGGGCACACGACAACATCAACGCCACGAAACCGCGCCGCCCGGGACACGACGCCCCTGGCCAGATCAGCCGCGGTCCTGACATCCAGGTTCATTTTCCAGTTACCCGCAACAAGATACTTCCTGGTCGACATCACAACCCTCCACAAATCGCTTTTATCGCGGGCAGTTCCCGTCCGAGCATCAG
>JAGOFO010000071.1:4807-10732 GCA_017997155.1 Myxococcota bacterium | reverse complement strand
TGCTCGGTTTGTAGTCAGAAAGCCAACACTGCATTTGACGTATAACTGAAGTATTACGGGAAGATAACGCTCAAATCGCTCCGGAACTTCGGACTATGGGGTCCGCGGTGGCCAACCCGGGACAGGGACAGGGACAGGGTCAGGGGGTCGCCCAGATCGAGGCCACGGACCAGCCTGTGGTGGTTGATCCGGCTCAGGCGATGGACCAGGCGGCGGCAAGCTACGACAGCGCGGCCACGGCCCTGCAGAACGAATCGACTCAGCTCGTGGCCGAGGCCAACGATGCGCAGCAGCAGGCCGACGAACTGAACGGCAAGGCACAGAATCTCAAGAACGAGGCGAAAGCACTTAAGGACCAGGCCAAGGCCCTTACGGAGCAGGCCAAGGAACTGAAGAAGCAGGCCAGCGAAAAGCATCGCCAGGCGAAGTCGCTTGAAAAGCAGGCGAAGTCGCTTGAGAAGCAGGCCAAAATCCCAGCGAAGAAGGCCAAGGACAAGAAGAAGGTCGCCGAAGAGAAGGTGAAGATGGCGAAGGAAGCCGGAAAGAAAGCCGATGACGCCAGGAATCAGGCGGAAAAGGCCCGCAAAGGTAACCGCTGATCGCGCCAGTCACTCTGCCAGAAACGGCACCTCCCGGTATCCACCACAGTGTTTTCCTGTTAACGCGCTAAGGGTCTGCTGAAGTGTCTCAAATGTCTGGCGACCCACCAGGCGGGCCTTCTCGGTGCCAGCCGCATCCTCGAAAACAAACACCGGAATCCCGGTAACGCCGTAGGATGCCGCCGTCTTTCTGCCTTCAGGGGTCGAGATATCGACCATGCGGACCGCCACGTTTTCTTCGGTACAGCCGTTTCTAACCGCGTCCACGATCGGAATCATCTTGCGGCATATCTGGCATCCCGGAGAGAAGAATTCAATCATTACGGGCCGTTCATCGACGCCGGCGCACGTGGCGCCATCGGATGTCGAGCCACAGGTCGAATGCCCGGCGATCAGGTCGCCCAGTCCACGAACCCCATCGTCCGCCACCTGCTGCGTGGGTACCGCGCCGCCACCCTCCATCAAGGCGTCGAGTTTCTGCATGTATCCGGTATTCAGCAGGAGGCCTGCCGCCACAAGGAGCCCGCCAGTCACCCTCGTAAAGACCGGCAGGAATCGCTTTGCCCGGGAAAAAAGTGGCATCAACCAGCCAGCTAGGGCGGCAAACAGGATCAACGGGGCTCCAAAACCGGCGCCATACACCGCCAGCAAGGACATACCCTCAACAGGGCTGGTGGTCTTCATGGAGGTGTAGGTCAGAACCGATCCGAGAACGGCGCCAATGCATGGGGACCACACAAACGCGAAGGCGATCCCGAACAGCAGCGCATTCAAGTAGTGGAAACGCGTGGTGATGCGTTTGATCCCTCCCGACGCCGAGCCGGCGAAGGGAAAGTGCAGCCATCCCAGGAAATGCAACCCCATGAGGATGATCACCAGCCCGCCAATCTGCGCGAACAGTTCCCGGTGAGCCACCATCAGGCGCCCGATGAACGTTGCGGACAACCCCAGAACCGAAAACACCAGCGTGAATCCAGCCACGAAAAACAAGGTCGAGATGACGACCCGCGTGCGGAAACGTCGTTGCCGGCCGCCGTCATCGGAGTCCGATGGCTGCAGCCCGCCCGCCAGAATGCCCAGATAGACGGGAGCCAGCGGCAACACGCACGGCGAAAGGAAAGTCAGGAGCCCCGCCCCGAAGATTCCAATAATCGAAAAGTCCATCCCCACCCCTGGCCGCCGACCCGGACAAAAAGAGTCTGCCTTAATCTAACGACGCCCTCCCCTTCCCGCAACCCTTCCTCCCCCCACCCAGGTTAATTTTTCCACCCTCCCAAAACCCACCCAGGTTAGTTTTTCCACCTACCCAGGTTGATTTTTTCGCCGTCCCAAACCCCACCCAGGTTAGTTTTTCCACCCACCCAGGTTGATTTTTTCGCCGTCCCAAACCCCACCCAGGTTGATTTTTTCGGACAGAATTCCGGGGCGGTCGGTGGATGACGTGGAGGTCTTTCTGCGAATGTCTTTGTCAGACACCCTGTCGTTGTGGTAAACAGCACGCAGGTTTGGCGTGGTGGACCCAGATGGGCAAGGTACTTGATTCATTGAAACAACGGGGAATGTTTTCGCAGACGACCAACGAAGAAGAAGTCGCGAGGCTGCTGGACACCCCTGGAAACGCGATCTACGTCGGTTTTGATCCGACCGCCGACAGTCTGCATGTCGGGCATATGCTTCCGATAATGGGCCTCGCCATGCTGCAGCGGGCAGGCCATATCCCGATCGCGCTGGTCGGTGGCGCCACCGGAATGGTAGGCGACCCCAGCGGGCGCAGCACCGAACGAAATCTTCTGACATCCGACGAGGTTCGCCACAACTCCGAGCGCATCAAGGTTCAGCTTGAACGCTTTCTGGATTTTGAGTGTGAAAACGCCGCAGTCATGGTCAACAATGCGGACTGGACCGAAAAGCTGACCGCCATCGAGTGGCTTCGCGATGTTGGCAAGCACTTCTCGGTGAACTACATGCTCGGCAAGGAATCCGTCCGACGACGCCTGGAGGATCGCGACAGCGGCGTCTCGTACACCGAGTTTTCATACATGATTCTTCAGTCCTACGACTTTCTGCAGTTGTTCAAACGTTACCGATGCCGCCTTCAGGCCGGGGGAAGCGACCAGTGGGGCAACATCACCGCCGGTATCGATCTGATTCGCCGTGTCGAGGGGGCGGAGGCTTTCGGGGTCACATTCCCGCTGGTCACAACATCATCGGGCGAGAAGTTCGGCAAGTCCGCCGGCAACGCGGTGTGGCTCGATCCCGCCCGCACCAGTCCATATCGCTTCTACCAGTACTGGCTGCAGACCGAAGACTCTGACGTCGCAAAATTCCTGGGCTTCTTTTCATTCCTTCCATGGGAAGAAATCCAGGCCATTGTGGCGGAGCACATGGCTACGCCCGAAAGAAGAATCGGCCAGAAGCGTCTGGCCGAGGAGGTTACCCGCCTGGTTCACGGTGAAGAAGAGTTGCAGCGCGCCATCAACGCTTCAAAGGCGCTGTTTGGTGGTTCGCTGACCGGACTGGAACGACGCGACCTTGAGGACATCTTCGCGGACGTTCCATCCTCCACACTGCCCGCTTCCGATCTCCAGACCGGCCTGACTCTGACCGACATTCTGGTCAAATCAGGGATGTGCCAGTCCAACGGCGAGGCCCGGCGCCTGGTGCAGGGCGGCGGCGTGTATGTCAACAACGAACGTGCTGCCGACGCCATGGCGTCCATCGGCACCGACAGTCTTCTGGCCGGCTTCGCGGTCGTCCTGCGCAGCGGCAAGAAGAACTACCGTCTGGTCCGTTTCAACTGACCCCGCAACCCCACCCAGGTTAGTTTCTCAGCCACCCCAAAACCCACCCAGGTTGATTTTTCGGTCCCCTGTCAAACCCCACCCAGGTTGATGATCTCTACCCACCCAGGTTGATTTTTTCGCGACCGCAGGGCAATACTAGCAGCTTGGAATCCGACGGTTTTTCTGGCATCAGCGTGCGATTCTGGAGGGGAAAAATGAAGGTGCATCCCGTCCGCTCGTTCCAAGGATCGGCCCTCGCCGGCGCTTTGATTCTGACATTCACTGCTTCAATCACAATCGCCCAGGATTTCAGCCCGGTCGCGACTCCGGCAGACGGTACTCCAACCGGTCAGAGTTCCTCACCCGATCAGGTGTCGACTCCACCGAATACCAGTCCCGCGCGCCAGGTCGTTATTGACCAGTTGAATCAGGCCACGCCAATCTGTGGCGCGATGTCACAGGCACCGGTCACCGACAGGTCCCACTACTGGCCTGTGCTGGTCCTTGGAGTTCCAGAGAAACTGGACGCATTCCTGGACGGCGCCTGTTCGATGGGGGACCTCGAAAGCTGCCACAACCTTGGATTCATCCGGCTGAATGCCGACGGCAGCCCCGAAGACCTTGCGAAGGCACGCGGAAACTTCCAGAAAGCCTGCGACGCCGGAATCGCCATGAGTTGCACCGAACTCGCGTACATGCTTGAAAAAGGGCTTGGTGGAACGGCAGACCGTGAGCAGGCCTACGAGGTCTACGAAAAGGGTTGCAAGAAGGGCAGCCCCCTCGCCTGCCACAACATGGCGGCAAACTGGGAGGCCGACCGTACAGACGAACGTCACCTTCACAAGGCGCGCGCCTTCCTGGAAAAAGCGTGCAAACTCGATTTCGCTGCCGGATGCGCGAACCTGGGCGTCTACCTTGTCGAAGGCATCGGTGGCGGCAAAAACTACAAGAAAGCGAACAAGGTCTCCCAGAAGGCCTGTGAAGGCAACAGTCCCGTGGGCTGTCACACCGTCGGCTTCCTGCTCGAAGGCGGTTTGCTCGGTGACCCGGAACTCTACGCGGCACGCGAAAGCTATAAGAAGGCCTGTGACATGGGGTACACCCCATCCTGCTTCAATCTGGGAATCTCGTGGATGGACGACAAATACAACGTCAACGCCCGCCCCTACGCTCGTGAAGCATTTCAGAAGGCCTGCGACCTGGGCAACGCCATGGGATGCGGCTTCCTGGGCTACATGATGCAGAAGGGCGCCGGGGGTGACATCGATATCGAGGCAGCGGCGGCAAAATCCGAAACCGCCTGCAAGGAAGGTGTGTTCAAGGCATGTCACAACCTTGGCGTAATCTACTATCGGCTCGGCGGACTGGAGCAGGACGTGATCAAGGCCCGCGACTTCTTTGACAAAGCCTGCTCGGGTGGCGTTGCACAGGGATGTACGTTCCTGGGCTACATGTGGGAGACCGGTGAAGGCGGACCGCAAAGCCTTGATCGGGCCATGACTTACTACAGAATCGCCTGCAACGGCGGCGACCCCAACGGCTGCGCGGTAATGGAGCCGTGAACGGCCAGACCAGGACGTGAGCTATTCCGCAGTCGGATCCATCACACGTCCCAGGAACAGAGGCGCACGAGTCGGAATATCGACGATCGCGAAAATGAACGGCCGGTCAAAGGTTACGTCAAAGGTATCCATGACAGAGGTGCCCTCGTCCATCACCACCGCGGTAGCCGCCGCCGCCTCGGTCCCCTTCTCGTCGACAGCCACAAATGTTTTGTGCTGAACCAGGCTGATGAACAGATTCCCGGGCACGCCGTCGATTCCGGAGAAGTCGGCATCTCCAACCGAGAAAGCATCCGTCATTCCAAGCGCCTTCAGGGGGTCATTCAGCATCGCGTTGAAGCCAAAGGTGAATTTAGGCAACGCCACGGCTCCCTCCGCGTCCCCAGCTGAATTCAATATTCCGGCCAGCATCGCTCCGTCCATCAATGTCTCGACTTCAGTGAAACTGCCTGCATCTGGCAGAACCAGGACCATCGCGACGTTCTGGCCCATGTATGGGGCAACCAGCGCCTGCCAGCCATCTTCCCGAACATACCTGAGTTCATCCCACTTATTCATCATCCGCACAGTGACCGCCGAACCATCCAGTCGATTGAATGTCGCATCCACCGTGTCTTCCGGGTTGAATTCCTTGTACCACGACGCCTTGAAATAGATCGCGTTCGTAAGAACCAGCGCGGTGGCTGGGGAGATACTCTCCGGGGGCAGCAGGTCCACTATGCGATCATTCGTCTGGTCCTCGACCCACTCGTTGATGGTCTCGCGGGAACCATCGGGATCATTCGTGAAGTCCAGAAGATAGAGCCCGGCCCCGTAGTTCAATGCCAGAATATCAAGATATCCGGGCAGGAAATCGAACCCGATCCGTCCCCACGCCTGGTTGACCACGCTGAGTTGGAACGGGTCGCCTTCCTCGTTGAGCGGCAGTTCCTCGGAACCTCGCGTGTCAAGAGCGAGATCCAGTGCGTTGAATGCCTCGTG
>JAGOFO010000071.1:0-4707 GCA_017997155.1 Myxococcota bacterium | reverse complement strand
CCCCGCAAACCTACCCAGGTTGATTTTTTGGCCGCCGGACAACCTACCCAGGTTGATGATTTCGCCCCCCCGGAATACCCACCCAGGTTAATTTTTCGACGGCGTTTTCGCGCGCTGAAACGTTGAATGGTTACAGGTCTGATGCGGTCAAGCGCTGCAAAATGACAATGACAGGCCAACAGGGAGACGGTTCAGAATTCAGATCCGCACACGCGTCAATCGAAGACTGTTTCCGACCACGAAGAAGCTGGACAAGGACATCGCGGCCGCTGCCAGCATCGGGTTCAGTTCACGCAGCATCCCCGGCACCCACTCAACATCATGAAGCACCCCCGCCGCGATCGGAATGCATGCCAGGTTGAAAAAAAACGCCCAGAACAGGTTCTGCCTGATATTCCTGACAGTGGCGCGGGACAGGGCAACGACCTTCGGGACCAGGGCCAGGTCACTGCCAATCAGGGTGACGTCCGAGGTCTCCCTGGCCGCATCCGCCCCGGCGCCCATCGCAATCCCAACGTCCGCCTGCGCCAGCGCCGGCGAGTCGTTGATCCCGTCACCTACCATCGCCACGCGCCTGCCCTGCGCATGAAGTGCCTCGACCACGTCTGCCTTGTCAGCCGGCAGAACCCCGAAGTGAACCGCGTCGATACCCACCAGACCTGCCACCTGCCTTGCCGTGACCTCGTTATCGCCAGTCACCATTACCGGCTGGATTCCCAACTCAACCATCCTGGCCACGGTCGCCCTGGCCGTCGGACGCACCGTATCCGAAATCCTCATCAAAGCGAGGGGGCCACCGTCGACGACTGCCATCAAAACGGATCCTCCCGCTATCTCAAATTCCTGAAGCTCTTTACGCATCCAGGCTGTTTCGACTGAATCAACCCCGGAATCCAACCCGGCCAACAGTCTCATCGGATTTCCGACCACCACCCCGACACCGCCAACGGTCGCCTCGACACCGACTCCGGAAGTCACCGTAACTCCGTCAGGCTTCGAGAGCTTCACGCCCATATCCCCGGCATGCCTGATCACGGCGTCCGCAAGCGGATGAACCGTCCCGGACTCGGCGGACGCGACCATGTGCAGCAAATGACCGATTTGATCATCACGGCGGTTACCGTGCTGGTCATAGACCCGCAACTCAGCCACACCGGGCTGCCCGGATGTCAGCGTGCCTGTCTTGTCCAGACACACGGTATCAAGGCTGGCTGCGTGCTCAAGGGCGGCACTGTCGCGGAAAAGGATGCCCGACCGTGCGCCACGTTCCATGCCGACCAAGATGGCCATCGGTGTTGCCAGGCCCAGGGCGCACGGACAGGCGATCACCAGAACGGCAACTGCCCTCATCAAGGCGTGCGCCACGTCGCCTTCACCAAGCAGGAACCAGAGAACGAACGTCAAAACCGCTGTGAAAAGCACGGCAGGCACGAACCAGGCGGCAACCCGATCCACCAGACGTTGCACCGGGGCGCGACTGCCCTGAGCTCGAGCAACCATGGCCGCGATCTGCGACAACATGCTGTCAACACCGGTTGCCGTCACCCGCACCGTCAGGAATCCCGTGGTGCAGACCGTCGCTCCGAACACGCGATCACCGGCCGCCCTGTCCACGGGAAGCGACTCTCCAGTCAGCATGCTTTCGTCCACCGCTGACGCGCCTTCAACGATTTCCCCATCCGCGGGAATTCGTTCGCCCGCGCGCACCAGGACAACGTCCCCCGGGTTTAAAACCGCCAGAGCAACAGTCTCCTCGCTGCCATCGGGATTCACCCGGGTTGCGGTGGCTGGAGCCTGATCCATCAAAGACCGCACTGCTTTTGCGGCACCGGTTCTGGAACGGGCCTCCAGGTACTTGCCCACCTTTATCAAAACGATAATCATCGCCGAGGTTTCGAAATACAGATGGTGCCCGCTGCCGGAAAGCAACGTCCAAAGGGAATATGCGTAGGCGACAGAACTGCCTGTGGCCACCAGGACATCCATCGTGGCCGAGCGGTTTTTGATCGCGCGCCAGGTTCCAGCATAGTATCCGGCGCCCGTGTAGAACTGGACCGGTGTTGCCAGGGCTAGAAACAACCAGCCAAGCCACGAAGCATTCGCCATCGCGGTCGGCAACAGGCCGAAATCCGCCGCCATCGACAACACAAATAGAGGCAGTCCAAACGCAATTCCGACCAGCAGCGATATCTTGACGCGCCGCTGCGCCGCCTCCCTGGCCTGCGTCTCGGAATCCGCATCGACCGGGGGCAAGGCTTCCTGTTTGTCGTCCGTGGCCTTCCCGTGGTCCTTTGAATCCGGCAGAACCAGGGTGAAACCGGCCCGACCGACCGCCAGCGCCATCTGTTCGGGGGTTACATTCGAGTCATCGTATTCAATCGAAACCCGCTCCATGGCGAGATTCACGACGGCATCCGTCACACCGGGCACGCCATCCCTCAGACTCTTTTCAACGGTGGCGGCGCAATGCGCGCACGACATTCCCACGACTGGCAGCTCAATCCGCTTCGTGCCCATTTCGGGTCCCTCCGGGAGCTATCATCCACGATGCGCACTGCAAACGCCCCCGTCAACCTCCACCCCGCTGCGCCCCGGCCCGCAACCCACCCAGGTTGATTTTTCGACCGCCCGGCAACCCACCCCCAAACCCCACCCAGGTTGATTTTTCCAAACAGAAAGATCTCCCTTCCATAACAAAAGTGTTAAAGTAACGACTAAACTTAAACAGGGTTTCTTTATGAACTACAACCGGAGCGTGCTGGTTCGGTATGCGAATGCTCTGTATGGCATTGCCATCGCGATCACTATCTTCTGGGCAATCGGAGGTTTCGTAGCCGCTCTTTTAGCAATGATATTCAGTGGTGCCGGAAGTCTTGAGACGTTCGTGATCGGACTCCTCGGCCTGGCGGCAGGCGCTGGAATAGGATGGCTGATGGGTTTCATGCTGAGGGTGACCGCTCAGTTGGTTCTTTGCCAGGTCGAACAGGAAAGCCACCTGCAACACATCAAGAACTCAGCGATTGCGGGCATGAGGTCCGGGCAGTTCGACTCGCCGTCCACGCCTGACAGTCTCACCAATCAAGAAACTGGAAAGCAACGGGACACGTACAGGCCTGCGGCGGATAACACCCGTGCAAGGAACCAGACCGAGTTGACTGCCAATGCCTCCGCTATGGCGCAGACTTCCACGGAAGTGGCCCCGAAACCAGAGACGCCCGTGGTAGTGCTGCCCAGGCATAAAAGCGAAGCGAGCCTGCTGCCACCGCTTCAGGAAATCGTGGACAAGGCTTTTCTGCCTCAGCATGTCGACAGGTGTCACCAGATCCTGGACCGGGCCGAGAATGAGCTTTCACAAAGATTCCCCGGCGAAACACCTTCGACACAATGGTTGGATTTCCTGGACGATGTGGCCCAGAAAGGTAGAAAAGTTGCCTCGTACAGTCAAAAGGCAATTAACGAAGGATCCTGCATCGGATGCCGTGGTCGTCTGTCCATGTACGAAACTGGTGAACACATGTGCACGAGGTGCAAGTCCAAAGCCGCTGATTTCGACAAACTCCTGACCCACGTCCACTGATCACACCTCAGGAGATTTGGCAGAATTCAACACGAAAAAATCAACCTGGGTGGGTTTCCGAGGGCGCGGCGAAGTTAGAGTCCAAACGCGTGGTGTACGAAGGAACGTCGCTTGCAGCCTGACACAGAAGCGAAGGACTTGGCAGGGATTGTAGAAGTGAGGAGGTCCCCCGAGGGCGCCTGCCGGGAGTTGGGCTTTGAAGTGACCATCGTGTAATCCTCAAATGGAAGCTACCACACCACCACAAGGAGATAACACGATGGTCGAGCCAAGCATGGATGTTTTGAGCGTTCTTCGCAAGCTGATCGAGGAGACGGAGCCTGACATTTTGAGGAAACTTCTGCAGACCACGGTAGAGAAGCTGATGTCTGCGGAGGCGGACGTACTGTGCGGAGCCGGTTACCGGGAGCGTAGCGAGGAGCGCCAGAACCATCGAAACGGTTACCGGTCGAGGCCGTTTGACACGCGACTTGGGAGCCTTGAGCTGGAGGTACCGAAGCTGCGGCACGGCAGCTATTTCCCGGACTGGCTTCTGCAGCCGCGTCGGCGTGTGGAGAAGGCACTGGTGGCGGTGGTGGCCGAGGCATATGTGAACGGCGTGTCGACGCGACGGATGGAGAAACTGGCCGAGGCGCTGGGCATCAAGTCGCTGTCGAAGTCTCAGGTGTCTGAAATGGCCCGTGAACTGGACCAGATAGTGTCGGATTTCCGTGGCCGTCCGCTGGCCGGGGGGTACCCGTATATGTGGGTGGACGCACTTGCTGTGCGCTGCCGGGAAGGCGGCCGCGTGGTCAACGTGTGCGTGATGATAGCGACCGGCGTCAACAACGACGGTCACAGGCAGATACTTGGCCTGGACGTATCGACATCAGAAGACGAAGCCGCCTGGACCGATTTCCTGCGAGGTCTAAAAGCCCGTGGTCTGTCCGGCGTCAAGCTGGTCATATCCGATGCCCACAAGGGCCTGAAGGCGGCCATCGCGTCCGAGATGCCCGGCGTGTCATGGCAGAGGTGCCGCACGCACTTTGCCCGTAATCTGCTGTGCAAGGTCCCGAAGAAGGCCCAGGGCTTTGTGGCCGCGGCCCTGCGCACGATTTACGTCCAGCCGACCAAGGACGACGCCCGGGACG
>JAGOFO010000070.1 GCA_017997155.1 Myxococcota bacterium | reverse complement strand
ACCGCGCACATGTTGCCGTCGTTGTAGCATTCCTCGTTTGACTGGCAGGTGATCGGCGTTGTGTGGACACACCCTGAAGTGGGGTCGCAGGTGTCGATCGTCCCGTCGTCGCCATCGTTGCAGTCGAGGCGTTCATAGGAACAGACCAAGGGCTTGTCGGCGCAGAAACTGGCGCTGCCCTCAATGCAGGAGTCAAGGGTGCACCTGTCGCTGTCATCGCACTCGACGCTTTCCTGGGGGAGTTGCGTGAGCGTTTCGCATGACCCGCAGATGCAGGTGTGAACGCAGCCAATCGTCGAATCACAGGAGTCGGCGGTACAGAAGTTGTTGTCGTTGCATGAGTTGTCCTGGTAGGCGCAGATATTGCCCATGCACTTGCCGAGATCAAGGTCGCACTGTGAACCGTCGGGGCATCCGACGGTCGCGCTGCAGTCGTAGATTCCGCCCTCGAAGAGCACTGCCTTGCAGTATCCAATCAGACACTGCCTGTCGGGGTTGGTGGCCTCGGTGTTGCAGGCTGCGTTGTCGCCGTTCGCGCAGACGGTGCAACTGGCTACCGGGGTGTGGATGCAGGTTCCTCCGTTGTTGGGGTCACAGGTATCGGTGGTGCACTGGTTGAAGTCCGAGCAGGCGACCGGATCATGCTTGACGACGCCTTCGGGCGTGCAGTAGTCGGTGGTGCAGGGGTTCGAGTCATCGCAGTTCGGGCAGGCCATTCTGAAGCAGACCCTGCCGGTGTCGGTCGGGAACCGGTCGTAATTTTCAAGCGAGGTGCTGGGGTCGGGCGCGTCGACGCACGCTGACTGGTCGCAGAGGTTGTCGCTGTGACAGTCATCATTGGTCAGGCAGTCCTTGCATCCCTGGGTGAAGATGTACTGGTGGAAGCAACCGCCGTCGTCGGCCGAGCAGCCGTCAGCCGTGCAGTCGAAGCCGTCGTCGCAGGATTTCGGAACGAAGACACAGGTGCCCTTTTCGCACTTGCCGACCACGCATTCGTCGGCCGGATCGCCGGGGCACTGATCGTCCCTGGTGCATACGAAAACGTCGGGTGTGTCTTCGCCCGCGTCGGTCACATCAGGAACTACGTCGGTTCCGGCGACGTCCTTGACGTCCGGAACGGTCGTATCGCCGATATCCCTGTCCTTGACGTCTTTCTGGCCGTTGTCCGGCTTGACGATATCTTCGACGGCATCCTTGGTGTCCGTGCCGCCGAGATCCCCGGGAAGCGGGTTCCCGGAACAAGCCACGGCAAGGATCAGCCCGGCCGCGGAAATGAGACAGAGACTGCTTTTGTTAAGCATGACGATTCTCCTAAGGAGCGAGATACCCCGACGAACCCGCAAACGAAACACCAATGGGCCGGTGCCTGCTGTCACCGCGCCCACCCCCGCGCATATACGGCCAGGAAATTCTACCAGAAACGCATTTCCATTTGAACACCAATATCTTCTGGTGATGAATGAGCCAGACTTTTGATCATTGGCCCGCCTAAATGCTATCATGTCGACTATCCGGGGTCGGTTTGCGTCCCGGGACGGTTTTCCGACTGGAGCAAGGAGGCTTTGATATGAAAAAGTTAATCGTTTCATCGGCTTTGCTGCTGATTGCGGCGTTTGTCCCTACTGGCCTGACCGCGCTGGCCGAGGATCTTGAAGGCGTCCCGCCCGAGGAGGTCACGCTCGGCGAACTGACGATAAAGTTCTCGAATGTCGAGTTCCCTTCGGTCAGGGTGGATGGCGAGGCCTGGGAGGACTCCGAATACAGCGTGGATGGCAGGAAGGTTGCCATCCAGAGGCTTGACAGGACGGTCGAGCACGTAATCTCTCTCGTGTCGAATTCGCCCAAGGTCGGAGACACTGAGCTTGTGGTGAAGCCCGAGGACTGGAAGCTGATCAAACTCAACAAACTCGATCGGGCTTGGCGTTGCGAAAAGACTGCGTCGTTCCCCAAGAAGGCGCCGCCTCCCAAGGTCGAGACACCGGCTGATGAAGAGGGCGAACCCGCCGCCGAGCCCGCTGCCGAACCTGTCCAGTAGATTCAGTCATAGCCCCCTCCGAACCCGGACGTTCTCTGCCAGCCTGTCGAAACAGGTCGCGGCCTGGATTCACATATATCCCGGACGTTACCGCTTCGGCAGTCGGAGACTGTGATTAGTCTGGAAAAGCGAAGCGCGATGGGCAGGAAGAGGTCGGCCGTGCCTTGCGAAGGTTCGGGATTACTTTCTCGACATCGTCTTCTTCGAGGCCTTCAGCGGGTTGACCTTTTTGGAGTCCTCGTGCTTGCGGACAACGTGGGTGCCGAGGTTGCACTGTCCGAACATCCACTTCGAGCCCGGGTCCTTGTAGGATTTGCAGTAGGTCTTGCCTTCGTGCTCAATCACGTTGTGGCAGCCGACGCACTTTTCCACGATCAGAAAGGCCGGAGCGCCGCTCATCGTCTTGTCGTTAAGGGCCGCGACAATCCTCGCAACGTCCCTGTCGTTCACAGCAGCCATTTCAATCCTCCAAGCGGATCGGGGCCTTGCCCGAGCCATCATTCGTCACCGCAGTCCCGGGGGCAGGGACTACTCTTTAGGGGTCGCAAGTATATCCGGCGTTTCCAGTCCGAGCTTGCGGCCAATCTCCATGACCTTGGCGTTGTAGTCGTGGCGGATTTCTTTCTTCCGCCTTGCACCGGCCGCAGTCGCCTTGCGTTTCTTAATCAGCTTCATCTTTTTCGTTGAAGACGGCATTTCCCACCATCCTGCAAAACAAGGGTGCATTATTATAACGGGAGTTGATTTTGTGTCAACGCATCAGTTTGGAAATCCGGCGTGCCACGCATGGGGTCAATCTCTGGATGCCCTGAAGATGAAATAGACGAGCTGCAGGATGGCGGTGATGGCGGCAGCCACGTAGGTCATCGCCGCAGCGTTCAGGACCGAGTTGACGCCCCTGGTGTCGCCAGCGCCCACCAGCCCCAGCCTGGGAAGAGCCTCCTTTGCACGGGACGAGGCGTTGAACTCGACAGGAAGCGTCACGATCGTGAACAGGACCGCCGCCCCGAAAAGGGCGATACCGGCCCAGACCAGTTCGGTCATGCTGATGAAAAACCCGATCATGATCAGAATCCAGGAAAGATTCGAGCCAAGCTGGGCCAGCGGCACAAGAGTAGTCCGCAGCACCAGCGGGGCGTAGGACTTGGAGTGCTGAATGGCGTGACCTACCTCGTGCGCGGCGATCCCTGCCGCGGCGACCGACTTTCCACGGTAGACACCCTCGGAAAGGCGCAGCACCCGTTTGGACGGGTCGTAGTGATCGGTCAGTGTCCCCGGGACGAGTTCGACTGGGACGGAGTTGAGGCCCTCGGCGTCAAGGATTCTACGTGCCACCTGGGCCCCGGACATGCCGTTTGAGGCAGGCACTTTCGAGTACCTGGCGTAGGCGGACTTAACCGCGATCTGCGCTGCAAGGCTTAGAAGCAGTGCAGGTGCAAGCATCAACAGGTAAAACGGATCGAAGATCATCGGAAGGCTCCATTCATGCCCGGCATAATGTTGGTATCGCGGGCACTGATGTCAACCGATTCCGGTTGAACCAAAGCCGCCGGCGCCCCGCTCGGTTTCATCAAGGTCTGAGGTTTCGGAAATGATGGCCCTGATGGATGGCGCGATGACCGCCTGCGCTATCCTGTCGCCGCGGTTGACTCTGAATGCGGAATCACCAAGGTTGATCAGAATCACCATGACTTCGCCGCGGTAGTCACTATCGATCGTTCCGGGCGAGTTCAGGACGGTAACTCCATGCCTGGCTGCCAGACCGCTGCGCGGACGGACCTGGACCTCGAAGCCCACGGGTACCGCCATGGCCAGGCCGGTCGGAACAACCATCCGACTGCCGGCCGGGATCTCGATGGACGATTCGATGTCCGCGCGCAGGTCGAAACCCGAAGCGCCATCGGACGCGTAGTCAGGAAGCGGCAGCGCAGGCTGAATGCATGAAAGACGTTTGAAAGACAGGACTGGTCTTGAATCCTGCTGCACCCGGATCACTCCCGGTTCTGCTTCTCGGCCATGGCCTCGCGGCGCGAAAGCCTGATCTTGCCGTTCTTCGGATCGACACCAATGCACTTGACAAGGATCTCGTCGCCTTCCCTGACCACGTCCTCGACCGACTTGACGCGGTGGTCGGACAACTCGGAGATGTGGCACAGGCCTTCCACGCCAGGCAGAATCCTGACGAAAGCGCCGAAGTCCATGATCTTGACCACCTCGCCAAGGTAGGTCTTGCCGACCTCGGCGTCGTCAGTCAATTCATGGATCATGCCGATCGCCTTGTCGGCCGAAGCCTTGTCCACTGCGGCGATCGTGACCAGACCGGAGTCGTCGACCGTGATGCTGGCACCGGATTCCGACTGGACGCCGCGGATGTTGCGGCCGCCTGGTCCGATGAGGTCGCGGATGCGTTCCTCGCTGATCGTCATCGTGTAGATGCGTGGCGCCCAGGGCGAGTATTCGGCGCGCGGCGCGGGGATTGCTTCCTCAAGCTTGCCGATGATGTGCAGTCTGGCCTTGCGCGCCTGCTCAAGCGCCTCGGTCATGATCTGTTCGGTCAGGCCGTCACATTTGATATCCATCTGGACTGCGGTGACGCCATCGCGCGTGCCCACAACCTTGAAGTCCATGTCGCCGAGGTGATCCTCGTCGCCGAGTATGTCGGTCAGGATTGCGACGCGGTCGCCTTCCTTGATGAGTCCCATCGCGATGCCGCCGACATGGCTGGATACCGCCACGCCAGCGTCGTGAAGCGCGAGCGAGGTCCCACAGACCGTCGCCATCGACGACGAACCGTTCGACTCGAGGATCTCGGACACGGCCCGAATCGAGTACTTGAATTCCGGATTATCCAGGGGAAGAACCTTGGAAATACCGCGCCAGGCCAGATTTCCGTGTCCGATCTCACGGCGACCGGGGCTGCCCAGGCGCTTGACCTCGCCGACGCTGAACGCCGGGAAGTTGTAATGAAGCATGAAGCGGCGGAAGTGGTCTCCGGTCAGCAGATCCATCCGCTGCTCGTCATCTTCCGTGCCCAATGTCACGGTGACAAGAGCCTGCGTCTCGCCGCGGGTGAAGATCGCGGAACCATGGGTTCTGGGCAGGGCCGGAACCTCACAGGTGATGGGGCGAACCGTCGTCAGGTCTCTTCCATCGACACGCAGGCCGGCGTCCAGCACCTGACTGCGCAGTCTTTCGGCCTCGAGGTGTTCGCACGCTGCGGCGACTTCACGGGCACATCCCGGGAACTCCGCCTCAAGAGCGTCGATCGTGGCCCTGGTGAGGTCGTTGATCGCCTCGCGGCGCGGAAGTTTCTCGTGAATGGTCAGCGCCTCGCACATCGGCTTCCAGGCCAGTTCCCTGACCCTGGCGATCAGGTCGGTGTTCTCGGGGACCTCGGGCGGAACCCGTTTGACCACGTTCAGTTTTGCCGCCATCGCCGTCTGAAGGTCGAGGATCTGCCTGGATGCTTCCTCGGCGAACTTGAGCGCCTTGACGATCTTCGATTCTGGCGCGAAGCGGGCTTCGCCTTCCACCATCACCAGTCCGTTCGTGCCTACGGCGGTCATCAGATCGACGTCGCACTCAAGCCGCTCGGCATTCGTGGGGTTGGCGATAAGCCTGTCGCCGATCATGCCGACGCGAATGCCGGCGATCGGGCCCATGAAGGGCACGTTGGAAAAGGTCAGGGCCGCGCTGGCGCCGATCAGCGCCGGCACCGCGGGGTCGTTTTCCTGGTCCGACGAGATGACCAGGGCGACGATCTGGGTTTCGTACTTGAAAGCCTTCGGGAAAAGGGGACGAATCGGCCGATCCATGATGCGCGAGTTCAGGACCTCGATCTCGGTCGGTTTTGATTCGCGTTTGAAATATCCGCCGGGAATCTTGCCCGCGGCGTAGGTTCTTTCGAGGTAGTCCACGGTCAGGGGGATGAAGTCTCCTTCCCTGTAGTCATTGCCGGCACAGACCGTGACGAGCACTACGGTCTCGCCAAGTGTGACGAGCGCCGCGCCGTTGGCCTGCTTTGCAAGCCTGCCCGTTTCAATGGTCAGCGGCTTGCCGCAAAAGTCGATGGTTTCCTTCACAAACATTTATATATTACTCCTTTGGTGATACCTGGGTTGGGCAGAGACTCGGTCCGCAATGCCATTCTGAAAAGCCTGCAGACGATCTGGAAAGGACGGTGTTGAATCTGACGGTATCCTTCGGCCTACTTACGTATGCCCAGTTCCGCGATGAGATTCTGGTACCGATCCTGATCGGACGCCTTGACGTAGTCCAGCAGGCGGCGGCGACGACCAACAAGCTTCAGAAGTCCACGACGGGAGTGATGATCCTTCTTGTTCGTCTTGAAATGCTCAGTCAGGTACCGAATACGCTCGGTCAGAAGAGCAATCTGCACGTCCGCCGAGCCGGTGTCGGTGTCGTGAGCCTTGAACTTTTCGATTAGTTCCTGCTTTTTTGCGCTAGCAAGGGGCATCCGTGCCTCCAATTCGTCCATAAAAAACCGGCCAGAATGATAGGCAGATATGTTGGGCCTGTCAAGCGAAAAAGGCCGGAACCGTCCTGAGCCGTTTCCTATATGAAACCGAGTGTCTGGCTGATGTCGCGAATCGCGTTTCCAACCGAGGACTCGGTCGCGACCATCCTTTCAAGTGTCTTGAGACCGGACAACACGGTAGTGTGGCTGCGGTCACCGAAGATCCTGCCGATCTGCGGCAGCGAGAATTTCAAATGGTCGCGGATTATCCCCATTGCAACGTACCTGGGGATTGAGACCGCGCGATGGCGCTTGGGGCCCCGGATGTCGGCCGGATTGAGGCCGTAGTACTCCGCGACGGCCTTGATCACGCGTTCCGACGTGACCCTGCCCCTGCCCTCGTTGCAGGTCCGAAGTGTAATCCTTCGTGCCATTTCGAGGGTTACCGGTTGCTTCATCAGGAGCGCGTGAGCCGAGACCCGGTTCAAAGCTCCTTCAAGTTCCCTGACCGAGCCCGCGTGGCGCGAGGCGAGGAACTGGGCGACCTCCAGGGGCAGCTCGTATTCCTCGATCTCGGCCTTGCGCATCAGGATCTTGACCCGAGTGGCCTCATCAGGGGGCTGGATGTCAGTGATCAGTCCCCATTCGAGCCTGCTCTTAAGGCGTTCGGTCAGCAGCTCAAGCGCCGACGGTGGCTGATCGCTGGTGATGACGACCTGCTTGCCATCGTTGTAAAGCGCGTTGAACGTGTGGAACAACTCGGACTGCACGAACTGGCTGCCTGAAACGAACTGAATATCGTCGACGAGCAGCACGTCGCAGAGGCCACGGAATCTGGTTCTGAGCGAGTCCATGTCCTTGCGGGCGATCGCGTTCATGACCATGTTGGTGAACGCCTCGCCGGTCAGACAGACCACTTTCAGCCGGCTGTTTTCCCTGCGGATCTGGTGCCCGATAGCATGCAGCACATGGGTCTTGCCCAGTCCGACACCGCCATGGATGAACAGCGGGTTGTACTGACTGCCCGGATTCCTGGAGATCGCCATTGCAGCGGAGTGCGCGAGCGCGTTGCATTCACCAACGATGAAGTTGTCGAACGTGAAGCGATCCTTGAGCCTGTCGATCTCGCTGCAGGCGTCCTTCGCCGGTTCGCGGGTCCCGCGCGACGCGCTCGAGTCTTCAACCGAACGTGCTGCGTCGGTCCTTGCCGGCGAGGACGGCTCGGCAACCCTGAATTCGATTCCCACTGGATGATGAGCGGTGTCCCAGAGGGCATCCTTGATTTTTTCCGAGAAATTGTCCTGAATGTGCTTCGCCGTGTAGGAATCCGGCACCTCAAGCAACAGCCTGCTGTCGTTTCCCGGCAGCGGTCGCAGGATCGCGATCCACTTGCTGAAGGGCTCAGGTTCAATTCTGTTTTTCAAGAGGCAGAGAGCCTTGTCCCAGAGGTTATGCATACACTACGCCCACGCACCGTTAATCTTGGTTCTTCCATCAGTTACTGAGCTCAAGTGGCTCTTGGTGAAAAGGAAACTAATTGTTTGTTTCAAACGATACAACCCTCTTTGAGAAGAATTTTTGATCTTCAATGGATTCAAGATGTTAACCGGCAAACCCCACCCGGAGTCGATTGATCTGAGTTTGCTAACGTCCCACATTTTAAGACTTCTGTGGTTTCCGATTGTAAATTCAAGCGGTTACCGGCGCGAACGCACAAGCTACTGTCTTTCTTCGGAAATATCCGGGATCGAGGGTTAACCGGCCACTGGAGGGACGCAGGAACCGTTGTCGCAGAGATTGCCTTGAACGCAGTCCTCATTGATTTCACAGGGGAAATTCAAGGAGGTGGTCGCGCACTGTCCACCGCACGACCCCTCTCCTCCGGACAGCAGATCCGCCTCAAGACGGGAAATCCCGGACGCTCCGGCCAGGGAAACCACCGCGCGGACCTGTTTTCCAGGTGCGGCCGCGAGACAGTAGACTCCGTCAGCCGCCCCGATCTGCTCGTCGGAGAACAGTTCGAGTTCACCGCCGAACGTCTCGTAGAGAGTTACCTGGGCACCCGTAACCGGATTTTCTCCCTTCGTAACGGTGACGTTCACGCACGCGTGCGTGGAGACAGGCACCAGCCAGACCGCCAGGCCATCGGACACTGCATCGAGTGAAAGCTGGTTGACGGCGGTCATCGCAACTCCGTCCGCTGTTCCGGGGAGCAGTGCGGCGGCATCGATCAGGAAGAGGTTCGCATCTTCGTTGCCGATGTCACGACCAGCAACCTCGTTGGCGAACCTGGAAAGCAGCTTCATTTCGAGAGGCTTGTCCGCGTTGATCCTCGCTTCTCCCAGGTCGAACCAGCTTGCCGCGACCGGGCGCATCCAGGCGCTGCTCCCCGACTGGTCGAGAACAAGGCGTGTCAGCGGCGGGAAAAGCGCGTCGGTGATTTCATCGCCGGACGATTCGTCGACCTCGACCGGGAGGCTGTTGTCCCAGGCCGCCGCCTGGAACTGGAAACTGCCCGCGATCGGCGTTCCCGCCGCGTCAAGCAGTGTCTCGCGTTCAAACGAAAGCGTGAGCGCGTCCAGAAGCACCGGGACGCTGGTGTTGCCGGCGGGAATCTCCACGTCGGCGTCAACCCGCTCCTTGTTCATCGTGGCAGTGACCGTGAACACACCGTCCGCGACCGGAACGAAGGTTCGCGCGACCGGAGCGAGCCCGGGGTGGCTGATCCAGATCATCGCGGCAGGGGCCGGCCCATCCGCTGGCGCCGTCGGCATCGGACAGGTCAGCTCAAACATGCCGTCGGATCCGGTCAGGTCCGCGATTTCCGTCCCGGGGCATGATGCAGTCACCCCCGCGATCGGGTCGGCGAGATTATTCGAGGCGGAAACGAATCCTCGCACGGAAAAGACAGGGTCGTCGGAACCGCACGCCACCATTGAGCCCGCGATCAAGGCCACAACCGCTGCGGCGGCCGGAAATCCTGTCCTGAAAGCTTTCTTGAAATGAGTCATGGATGCAGCTCCTGTTCGAGTCCATTAAAACCGGAATCACCCCGTCACGGTGATACGGGGGCGGGAAATCCGGTACACATCGCCGAGTCGATTCCCTGGCCCGCGTCGGTGCACGATGCAAATCCGAACTCGGGGCAGTAGACCTCCTCGAAGAGTCCATCCTGGCAGTAGTAGGCGGCCTCTTCGCTGCAGATGGAAGCACCATCGGTGCATTCCGAATAACGTGGCGCGCACACCTTGTGAAGCCATGAAGTAACGATTTCCGCCGGCTTCACGTCGCTGTTCTCATCCAGCCACGACTGACTGCATTCACGTCTTGCATCTGTGATCGCGGCGCAGTCGAGAGTGGCAAGGCGGCCACCGAGGCACCAGGACAGGATATTTCCCGTGCAGATCGGGGCCGTGGTGGTCGTGGAACACTGAACTCCAGTGCCGATGCACTGGAAGGAATCGGCTCCGTGGCCGCAGGCAAGACCGAGATTTCCGCAGCGGAATTCGTGGCGGATTCCATCCACATCGCAGTTGACGACGGAGTCGCCATCGCAACTCGGGGTCGAACAGACACCCAGCGTGCATCGGCCGTCCAGGCACGACAGGCCCATCGCGCCGCAGTCAATAGTTACCTGGACGTTTCCCGTTGAAGTCGGCAGACACGCCCGGATCAACGCGTTGTCGCATGTGTTTCCCGGTTCTTCGCAGGCTGGAGGTTCGACGTCGCTGTTCAGGGCGCCGAGAAAGCCGGCGCACGTCGGTGCCATGTTCGCGTATCGGATGAGATCCTCAAGGCCGACTGCCATCTGCGCCTCAAGTCCATCCATCATGGGGAGTGTGTTTCCCGGGTCCGTCCAGTGAAACAGGCTGGAACCGGGCGAACAGGCTTCCAGCTTCATCGAGAACGCCTCGTACTCGGAAAAGAACCTGGAGGTCGAGTCGCCACCGCCCGATACGCCTCTGCCACGGTCGCAACCATAGGACATGACGAAGAGGATGACGAGTGCCACCAGCGGGAGGATCGCTGCTGATCTGAACGACATGTCGCCTCTCGTGGACGGGACCCCGGGGCCGAGCCGTCCTGAATCAGATGCCGTCTCTGTTTGCCAGAACTTCCGGGGGAATCTTACCGTAATATACGTTTCCATTGATAATGAAAGCCGGAGTGCCCTTCAGCCCGAGCCGGATGCCTTCATCGATGTCGGCCTTCATCACCGCGAAACGGGCATCGTCGGCCATGCAGCAAGCGAACTTTTCCGCGTCCAGTTCAAGTCTTG
>JAGOFO010000069.1 GCA_017997155.1 Myxococcota bacterium | reverse complement strand
CGTTGCCATGCGCGGAAAGCCTTGCGTGCGACCGCGAAATCTCGCGATCGTCCAGCCTTCCCCCGGGGAAAGCCGCGCAGACCCGGTTCAGTTCGACACTGCGTCCCCGCAACAGAAGCCGCTCTCCACACCGCTCCGGCGCCGCCGGCGTCCAGGCCAGGATGAGGACCGCTACCGGAAGCGGCTCGCAGACCGGATCGAGCGATCCGCCGGTCGCTGTGACCGTTCCATCGATTGTCGCGGTGATACTGAAAGGGTCATTCATATAATTTCAGCTTCAGAAGCCCAGTTCATCGAAGGCGCTGTCCGCTTTATCCATCACCTTGCGTTTGCGGGGATCCTCAACGACGGGAGTGTCTTCCTCATCAGGATCCTTCGTTGCCGAGGTCGGCTTTTTCGCGGTCGAGCCGCCAGGCATCCCAACCTTCTGAAGTTCGATCGAGTCTTCCACAGTCGCCTGCTGCGCCTGAATCTGAGGAACAGGAGCCGCAGTCGGTTGCGCCGTCGGTGTTGCGGCGGCAGGCGCCGGGGTGGGGGAGGCCTTTTTCACCAAGGGCGAATTGTCATTCGCCCCTACGGCGGAACCGGAAACGGGCGACAAGGGCGAATTGGCATTCGCCCCTACGACGGAACCGGAAACCGGCGACGAGGGCGAATTGGCAGTCGCCCCTACGACGGAACCGGAAACGGGCGACGAGGGCGAATTGGCAGTCGCCCCTACGGCGGAACCGGAAACGGGCGACAAGGGCGAATTGGCATTCGCCCCTACGACGGAACCGGAAACGGGCAACGAGGGCGAATTGGCATTCGCCCCTACGGCGGAACCGGAAACGGGCAACGAGGGCGAATTGGCATTCGCCCCTACGACGGAACCGGAAACGGGCGACAAGGGCGAATTGGCAGTCGCCCCTACGACGGAACCGGAAACGGGCGACAAGGGCGAATTGGCAGTCGCCCCTACGGAGGAACCGGAACCTGGTGACAAGGGCGAATTTTCATTCGCCCCTACGACGGAACCGCCATCGGAGGTCAGTTCAAGCACCACCGGCGCGTCGCCGCGATCCAGCAGGAAGAACGCCGCCACGCCGCCACCAACCAGAAGCACCCCAAGGACGATCAATAGCGGCCACAGCTTGAAACCGCCGCGCGACCGGGCACGCACAGGGGCGTTTTCGCCGGGCAGCATTGCCTTCAAAGCCTCGGCTACCTCGGCGGCGTCCGCCGGACGATCCTCGGGTTTCTTGGCCATCATCCGCATCACGAGCCGATCGAATTCGGGCGGTATATCCAGTTCGGGAAACTTCAAGCGCATCGACGGCGGTTCTTCCATTACGTGCGCCAGCAGGATCGCCTGGGCGGTTTTGGCCTCGAACGGCTTACATCCGCATACCATGCGGTACATCATTGCACCAAGGCTGTACAGGTCCGACTTGTGCGTGACAGACAAGCCCCTGGCCTGTTCCGGGCTCATGAAGGCCGGAGTGCCGATCACCTTCGGGATAGCGTCCATCGAGGTCAGGTCCGAGTCACCGGCCTGCGCGAGACTGGCTATGCCGAAGTCGACGACCCTGGCCTGAAGCCTGCCTCCCCGTCCCTCGACCATCATAACGTTGGCTGGCTTCAGGTCACGGTGAACGACACCCTGGTCGTGGGCGTCCTCGAGCGCGTCGCACATCTGAATGACAATCCGCGCGGTCTCGTCCCAGCCCAGACGCCTGGTCTCAGGGGCGACGACCTTCATATGCTCCTCGAGGTTCTGGCCGCGCAGCAGTTCCATGACGACGAACATGCGACCGGCCTCGTCCTCGTCCACATCGTGAACAGCGACCGCGTGCCTGGACTGCATTCGCATCAGGGCGCGGGCCTCTTTCAAAAACTGGCGACGCGCCTTCTCGTTTTCCCGCATCTCGTCGCGGATCACCTTGACCGCGACCTCGGCCCTCGCCAGCTTGTGTGTGGCACGATAAACCTGACCGAAACCGCCCTGGCCGATGCGTTCGATAAGAACATACCTGCCGCGCAGAACGGTGCCGGAAAGATCGTCGCCCGCGCCCAGTGGAAGAAGGACGCCGCCGTCATCCGAGCAGCTTGTGATTCCACCGGGATAACGTCCGCCACACAATGGACAGAACAGACCCTGAACAAGTCGAGTCGAGTCGTCATCCTCGATCGGCTCGCCGTGGAGGTCTTCTGCCCCGGGCAACCTGGTCAGCGTCTCTTCAAGATCTCCGTTACCGCCGGCGTCATCCATGTCTTCGCGATTCATCTGCAAATCCCCGGAATCACAGGTACCGGCAGCGCTCTTTCCGATCGTGGACGCCGCTGCCTGAAGTCTTCGCGAGGATGATAACACCTTGAACCGGTCATTGGGAGTCCATCCGGCCTGCAGACCCATTCGATCGACCTGCTGCGGGAACGCCCGCCAGCCGTAGCAAAACATGCGACCTGGGCCTTGCCATACTGTATAATATCGCGCTGACCGGAAGGGGCAGTCTGTTCCGGAACGGTCGACGCTATGCTGAAACTCCGGGAGTTCGCTCATGAAAAAGACAATTTTTGTTCCGGTTGTCATGGCCATCATGCTGGCGGGATGCGACCAGTACCTGCCGATTCTTGACGAAGGAACCCCCGGCGAGGACGTCATGGCCGACGCGGTCGTGGCCGACACGGATGACAACGACGTCTCGGGACGGGATCTTTCAGGCGAGACCGACGAAGAATGCCGTCTTCAGATCCTGATGCAGATGCCGTCCGAGCCGCCGACCGAGGTCACCGTGGGAAACCACCTCGAAATCTCCGCGGTCGTGGTCGACTACATGAAAGCCGCGCCGGCGAAGGACGCGCTGGTCAATTTCTCTATCACTTCAATCGAGGATTTTGACGGCAACCAGGTCACTGGAGACGGCAACCTGGAAACCAGCGCGCAGTACAGCGATCTCCAGGGACGCGTCGCGAACGACTTCTTCGCCGGTATGGATGCTGAACGCATCTACACCATCACACTGTCGCTCCCCGAATGTCCCCTGGTTGAACCGGTCTCGGTCAGAATCAAGGTTCTTGCGTTCGAGTGCGGCTCGCTGAGGGTCGACTTTGCCTACAACGGCGTTATCGAATTTCCGCTGCGCGACATCGAGGTGTTCGTGGTGCCGGCCACCTACCAGTGCGGCAAACACATCGTTCCGGGGTCCACCGTCCCCGAGGACAAGATCATCGCGTCCCGCACCGCGCCCGGCGTCACATCGACAGTAACGTTCGACTGTCTGCCGGCAGGCACCTACTACACCGTCTTTGCCAGGGCCGGGGCCGGGGATCTCACATGCACGGCGGCCGGCGCCTGCTCGCGAACCCTGGTCATCATGCCGAATCAGACCGACGAGATGACCCTGGAGTTCTCCGAGGTGACCTTCCAGGCAGCGGGACGTTACAACGCTGTGGATCACTTCAACTTCGAACCCCTGATCGAGATGTGCGCGGGCGGCGGCACGACGATCATCGGATGCATCACCGCAGGCACCGAGGACGTTGGAAAGACGGTCTGCTGCGCTATCCAGGAGTTCGTCAAACTGTTCAACACGCCCGGCTCGACGATCGTCGAACTGGTATTCGACGCGCTGAAGCTGTGGTTCGGCAGCGGAATCATCGATGCGGTGCAAACAGTCATCGGCGAGGCGCTGGAATCGGTTCTGAACGATCTGATTGAACAATGGTCTCAGGACACGCCATGGCTGGCCGCTGTTCTGTCCGCCGGCGACGACCTGACACAAATAATCAGTCATCTCGAACTGGAATCCGAACTGCTGCTGGAGAAACAGGGTAACGACTACACGGTCCAGGGAACCCACTACTGGCACGCGATCAACCTGTACTGGCGTCTGAACTGCCCGGCCGAGGGCGAACCGGATTACGACCCGGAGTGCGGTAAATTCAGTCTGGACATGCAGGACATCCAGCAGGTCCCGGACGACTTCCCCATGGAACTGCTGGAAGGAGTCTTCGTGGCGGACGTGATGAACTTCAACTGGCTGAGCCTGCGCCAGCACGAAATCGCGCTGAGCTACGGCAAGCTGGTGCTGTGGGCGATAAACGACATTTTCATCCCGGAGATCTCAGGCGATCAGGCCCACTCGATCGACGAGTTGGCGAGGTTGTGGCTCGATTGCCATGGGCTGGCGGCCGGTGGCATCGGAGACGCGGCGGAATCCATCGGTTGGGACCGATCCGAAGTGGAGGATGCGTGCAATTCGGCAATCTCGATGCTTATCGACCCTGTCGACGACATCGTGGGCAAGCTCAGTCTTTCGACGACGCTGACCCTGAACGGAAACGGTCGGATGATCGACGACAATTGTGACGCCATCATCGACAGGATTGTCGACGGGACGTATATTGGATACGTTGAAAGCAACTCGCAGCAGGCATCAATAACGGGAGACTGGTCTGCCGAAAGAATCCTGCAACAGGCTGATTAACCGCAGGCGCGGTTTTCATTTTATCAAAGCAAAACAAGGAGTTTCCGAATGGACGACATGCTCACGCTCAGGAAGACGATCTTCGCCGACCTCGCGGCGGCGGCCGACCGTGTGTACACGGACCTGCCCCGCCCGGAACTGATCCGGAACGCGGTCGAAAACAGGGACGCCCTTGTTGCCGCCTGCGGCGCTCTGGCAACATGGACCCCGCCTCTGTCCACCGGCCGCCGCCCCAAGGACACCGTGATGGTGCGCCGCCCGCGCAGCGAAGCGAAAATCGACTGGGATTCGCCGAACAACCTGGCGATTGACGAAACGACCTTCGACATGATTTTCCAGGATGCCCGGAAATACCTTGCGGACAAGGACATGCTGTTCGTCACGAACCGTGTGGTCGGCGCCGACTCCGCCTGGGCCATGCCCGTCACGACCGTCACCGACAGCGCCCTGGCCGCCGTCTTTTCGGACAACATGTTCAGGCCCGTGCCTGCCGACATCGCGCGAAGCGTGTTCGCTTCCGAACCGTTCACCGTCGTCTGCCTGCCATGGGACGAACTTGATTCCGAACGGTACAACGGACGGCTGCGTATCGATCCTGACACGAAGAAGACCGCCAATGTGGTCATCGCCATCGACTACGACAGACACATGGGGATCATCGTCGGATCGGCCTATCTGGGGTCGCTGAAGAAGATGGTCTTCACCGTGATGAATTACTACCTTCCCGACCACGGCATCCTTCCGCTTCACTGCAGCGCGAACGAAGGCGCGGACGGCCACAGCGCGCTGATGCTCGGACTGTCCGGAACGGGCAAGACCACCCTGTCGGCGGACCCGTCGCGCGCATTGCTGGGTGACGACGAACACGGCTGGGGAACCAACGGCGTGGCCAACATGGAAAACGGCTGCTACGCCAAGCTAATCGATCTCAATCCCAAAAAGGAACCCGAGATCTTCAAGGCGGTCTTCCACGACGACGACTACATGAATCACGGCACGATCATCGAAAACGCCATGATGTACCCGTGTGGCGAGTTCGATCTGACCGACAGGAGACTGACCGAGAATTCACGCGCCTCCTACCCGTTGACGTACCTTTCGAACATCAAGCCGTCGTCGTGCAGCGGGCACCCGAACACGATCCTGTTTCTGACCGCGGACGCAAACGGCGTGCTGCCCGCCATCGCCAAGTTGAACCGCAACCAGGCGATGCTGTGGTTCCTGATGGGATACACCAGCAAGCTGGCAGGCACCGAGACCGGCGTTGTCTCGCCTTCGTCGACCTTCTCGCGATTCTTCGGCGCACCGTTCATGCCGCGCCTTCCGTCGACCTATGCGGACATGCTGGGCGACATGATGGAAAAACACGACACGGACGTGTACCTGGTCAACACCGGCTGGATTGGCGGAGTGTACGGCACGGTCAAGCGCTGTGACATCGACGTGACACGCGCGATGGTCAAGGACGCTGTCGAAGGCCGCCTGAAGAACGTGCCTTGCCGCAAGGATCCGATCTTCAAGTTCGACGTCCCGGAATTCAGCCCGTCCACCGACAACCGCGAGGTTCTGAACCCGGAAGGCATGTGGGCCGATAAGGAAGCGTTCAAGGCCACTGCCGGAAAGCTCGCCGCCGAGTTCAAATCGAACTTCGCCAAGGCGTTCGGCAATAAGGGTATCGCCCCCGAGATCGCCGCCGAGTGTCCGGGACACTGACAGGCCGATCTGTCCGCCTCCCCGCTGCGCGCCTGCGCGTACTCGTAATGTCAATTCATCCCGTTTAGTAATAAACTAGCTGGCAGCTCTTAATGAATCCGGCGATTCCGCGTGTCCGGCGTATCGCGACTCGGGGGGAAAATCATGCGCATGAAGTCAATCGGCCCGGCCATAGTCGTTCTTCTGGTTGCCGGCTGCTCAGACCCTGTACCGCCTTGGCTCCTGGACACGGGGAACAGCGACACGGGCCGTGACATCCTTGACGTCATCCACCGGGACACGAACACCGACACGGTAAAGGACGTGCCGCGGGACATCCCGGACTCCTACAAGGACATAGTTCAAGACGTCGGCATCGACACCGCCAGCCATGACGCCATCACCGATCCGGGACAGCCGGACATCGCCGATACCTGGGACACATGGGCCGACTACGGTCCCGACTCCGACGCGGGCAGCGATGCCGACGTTAATGATATTCACGAGATCGGACCGATCGATATCGCCACGGATCCGGGATGGCAGTGCGAGCGCGCCGAAGACTGCATCCCGCCGGCAAACCTGGGCCAGTGCGAGAAAATGGCCTGCATCGACCATGCCTGCGTGCGGGACAACGTCATCGATCTGACCGGATGCAACGACGGCAGCCTCTGCACCACCGGCGACCGATGCGTCGGCGGAGTCTGCCTGGGCGATACGATCGACTGCAACGACAACAACGTGTGCACAACCGACTACTGCGTGCCGTCACTCGGATGCGCGACGTCGGCAAAGAACAACATCGCTTGCGACGACCTGGATCCATGCACGCTCAATGACCGCTGCAACGCCAAGGTGTGCTCGGGCACGGCCATGAGCTGCTCCACGCCTCCCGCGGCGGAATGTGCCGGGGATGGTCTGTCGCTTCTGACCTGGTCACTGCCCGGACAATGCGACAACGGATCGTGCGCATACCGGTTGACAACGACACCCTGCCCGGACGGCTGCGTTGACGCGGCCTGCATCGTGAACCCCTGCTCCGGGGTGGTCTGCGACACGCCACCCGGCCCGTGCTGGAAAACGGCGGGGCAGTGCGTCGGGGGAACGTGCGAGTACCAGTACGACAACACGCTGACCTGCACCGATGGCGACGCATGCACGACCGACCAGTGTTCGGCAGGTTCCTGCGTCAGCACCCCGATCGTCTGTAACACGGCCCCCGCCGCCGAATGTACGGGAGACGGCACCGGACTTATCACTTTCAGCGCCCCGGGTTCCTGTCAGGCAGGCGATTGCGTCTACGAGCAGACCACGCTTCCCTGCAACGGCGGCTGCAACGCAGGCCACTGCATCAACGATCCGTGTCTCGGGGTCGATTGCTCGGTGCCGCCTGTTCAATGCCATTCGGCGCCCGGATACTGCCTCGAAGGCGAATGCTACTGGACCCCGGACGACACGATGGACTGCACTGACGGCAACGCCTGCACGGACGGCGACTTCTGCCTGGAAGGAAACTGCCAGCCCGGTCCGGACGCGGACTGCGTCGACAACGACCTCTGCACGACCGACTCCTGCGACCCCGCGACGGGATGCATATTCGACTGGATTGGGGACGAATGCGAAGATTACAACCCTTGTACCCTCAACACTTGTGAACCCCTGGTCGGTTGCTACTTCCCGTTCAACAACGAACCGTGCAGCGACGATGATCCGTGCACGGTCGGCGACACGTGCCAGGGTGGCACCTGTGTGCCCGGCCCGAACGACGACTGCGACGACACAAACGTGTGCACCACCGACTCCTGCAACAGTGCCGTCGGCTGCCAGAACGAATTCAACACCGATATGTGCCGCCCGGCCGAATGCGCCGGTTCGGTTCTAAAACAGACCGCCTACTGCTCGGAAGGCGAATGCCAGTATCCCGCCGACGTAGACTGCGAAGACGGAAACGCATGCACGATCGACACCTGCGACCCTGTGCTCGGTTGCGGACGCTCCTTCTCGACGGCCTCGTGTGACGACGCCAACGCATGCACCACCAACGACCGATGCCAGGGCGGAGCCTGCGCCGGAACCCCGATTCTGTGCAACCAGCCGCCTGCCGACTACTGCCTGGATCCGATGACGGTCGTTCGTCATTCGGCGTCCGTTGTCTGCGTGGCCGGCAATTGCGACTACGCTCCAACCCAGTACGTATGCAGCTTCGGATGCACCGATGGAGCCTGTGCCGGCGACCCGTGCGAAGGCGTGGTCTGCGACAACCTGACCAACCCATGCCTGTCCCGGAACGGTTCCTGCAACAACGGCGACTGCATTTTCGACCCGGTGGACAACGTTCCCTGCGATACCGACTCCAGCATTTGCACCACCGAGCGATGCCAGGGCGGAGCCTGCGTCTTCGAGTCCAACCTTTCGTGTGACGACGGTGATGTGTGCACGGACGACGTCTGCAATCCGACCGAGGGCTGCCAGACAACGTTCAACACGGCGTCGTGCGACGATTCCGATTCATGCACGCTGACGGACAGATGTTCCGGAGGAAACTGCGCGGGAACCCAGATGCCATGCGACCAGCCCCCGCAGGACGAGTGCAGCGGAGACACCGCCGTGCACTTCGCTCCGGGCCCCTGTGTCAACGGCGCCTGCGAATGGGTCTTGACCAACGAACCCTGCGAATTCGGTTGCGTGGGCGGTTTGTGCAACCCGGACCCCTGCGCGGGAGTGACGTGCGAGGTATTCAACGGTCCCTGCCAGGGAAATGGCAGGTGCGTTGACGGTGGCTGCGTCTGGGATCCGCTCAGTGGCGTTTCATGCGACCTGGATTCAAGCATCTGCACGTCCGATTACTGCGACAACGGTTCCTGCACGGCAGGGCCCGCGATGAACTGTACAGGAGACAATCCCTGCCTGGACTACTGGTGCGATCCGATCGAAGGCTGCCTGGATGCCGCGAACACGGCCAACTGCGACGACAACAACGCATGCACGGAAAACGACTCCTGCCTGTTCGGCGAGTGCCAGCCCGGCACCGATCGTGACTGCGGCGACACGAACCAGTGCACCGACAACTGGTGCGACTCATCTCTGGGATGCCAGATCGCCGACAACACTGCCGCCTGCGACGACGGCAATCCATGCACGTACAACGACCAGTGTTCGGCTGGCCATTGCGCCGCGGTCGCCTACACATGCGACGATCTGCCGTGCGCGACCAGGGGATGCGACGGTTCCGGCGGATGCGTGGACGTGATCCAGGACGGTTGGTGTCTGATCGATGGCTCCTGCTTCCTGGACATGACCGCCAACCCTTTGAATGAATGCCAGAACTGCCAGCCCTCGCTGGTGAACGACGCATGGACTGACCGCATCGGCTCCTGCGACGACGGCGATCCATGCACCGTGACCGATTCATGCGTGGAAGGCGCCTGTACAGGAACCGGCGAAATGCCCTGCGACGATGGCCGCCTGTGCTCCTCCGACTGGTGCGAGCCGGGCGTCGGGTGCAGAAGCGAAAACCGGACGGGCTCCTGCGACGACGGCAACGCATGTACGGAAAACGACACATGCTCCGACGGCGACTGCCTCGGCCTGCCGCTAGACTGCGGTGAGTCCACCGAGTGTCTAAGACAGTGGTGCGAGCCTTCCGTCGGCTGCCAGTCCGAAGAGCTTACCGGGTCGTGCGACGACGGCGATCCATGCACGATCGGCGACACCTGCTCAATGGGCATGTGCATGACATCCGGAAATATGAACTGCAACGACAACAAGCCCTGCACCAGCGATTCCTGCGTGGACGGCAATTGCGTGAACACCGCGCGGCCCAATCTGACGCCGTGCGACGACAACAATCCGTGCACGCTGAACGATCGCTGCATGAACGGTTACTGCTTCGGAGACGGCCCGAACTGCGACGACGAAAATGAATGCACGGACGATTCGTGCAATCCGGAAACGCAGGAGTGCGTCAACACCCCGAACACCAATCCCTGCAACGACAACAACGCATGCACCACGAACGACGTCTGCGGCAACGAGGTATGCGCCGGCCAGCCGATCATCTGCGACGACAACAACGTATGCACGGACAATCAGTGCCTGCCCGCGACCGGATGCTCGTTCCCGGCCGTTTCCGGTCCATGTGACGACGGAGACCTCTGCACCGAAAACGACTTCTGCTTCGAAAAGAGGTGCACCCCCGGTACCGCGGTCAACTGCGACGACAACAATGTGTGCTCGCAGGATTCTTGTTATCCGTCGACCGGATGCGCCTATGCGGCGGTCGCCGGAACCTGCGATGACAATGACGCGTGCACCTACGGTGACCATTGCTTCGACATGACCTGCCTCGGGTTCGACATCTCCTGCGAACCTGCGCTTCCGTGCACCACCGCCGAGTGTAACGGCACCAGTTCGTGCAGCGAGGGCCTGCTGGCCGGATGGTGCGTGATCGACGGCGCATGCCAGGTCGACCAGGCTCCGTCGCCCACTAACCCCTGTGTCTACTGCGACGCCAACCTTGATCCGAACAGCTGGTCATACACGTACGGAAATCCATGCGACGACGGTGACGCATGCACATCGGGAGACTACTGTTCCGGCGGTGAGTGCGTCGGAACTTCCTACTCCTGCAATGACGAACTGGCGTGCACGGCGGACGCCTGCCGCGGCGATGGGTTCTGCGATCATTTGACCCTGGCCGGCTGGTGCGTCATCGAAGACACCTGCTGGTCCGATGGACAGACGCCGGCTGGAAATCCCTGCCTTGTCTGCGACTCATCCCAGAAACAGGATTCCTGGTCTTTCACGGCCGCTGACTGTTCCGACAACAATGAATGCACGGTTGACGACATCTGCGCGA
>JAGOFO010000068.1 GCA_017997155.1 Myxococcota bacterium | reverse complement strand
CGCACGCCGAGCCCCACGCGGTTACCAGCAGTTCAATCGCCTTTGACTGGTCGTCGGTATCGATGATGGCCGCCAGTTCGGGAAAGCCGCCACATCCACCCAGCATCATCTTCCACTCGGTCATCGCCAGACGCATCTGACTCTGGTGGGCCAGAAGCGCCTGAACCTTGACCGGGATCACCTTGCCTATATCGAACACGAAACCGGCGGAACCGTCCTTGGCATCGAACCACAACCGGTACGGCGTCATGTGGGGCGCCAGGCCGGCCTCGACCTGCTCGGCGTGGAACAGCGGCAGATGTGAGAACGCGGCAGCCTCGGACGCGGCGCGCGCGACCATGCGATGGTCGGGATGGGCATCAAAGTCGCGCACGTCAAAACTGAGCACCAGATCAGGTTTCACACGCCTGATCCACTCGATAAAAATACGGCGGAGCTCGTTTTTGGGCGTGTCGTCGAGAAATCCATCCGGATAACCCAGAAACTCGACGTGTTTCTTTCCAATGATGCGCGCGGCCTCGGCCGCCTCGATCTCCCGGCTGCGGGAGATCAGTTCGCCTGGCGCCAGTTCGAAACTGCCGCGCCCGTTGTCGGTCGCGATCACCTCGACGATGCTGGCGCCACGCGCCGCAAGGGTGGCCATAAGCCCGCCACAGAAGTACTCGCAATCATCGGCATGCGCGGAAAGAACAAGTACCGAACCGACTCGATCAAGCCAATCGTTCATCGCTTAAGTCCTGCATCAGAAAGCCCGGGAGTCGGTGAATTATTAACACACGCGGCGCGCCGGCACAACGACAGCCTCTGCCAACTTGTACCGAATCATCGTTTGCCTGTAGAATCGCGCCGTTGACGGGCACATGGAAGACGGCTGATCTGCCGCCTGCCACGCTACCCCCCGACAGGCGCGACGGGACATCGTTTCCACCGCGATTTCATTACGGTTCAAAGAGGTCTGATATGACAAATCGACGCACACTGGTGACGGCGATACTCTTCATTCTGTTCGCAATCGGCGGAATCTGGTTCGCCGGCGCGTCCACGTACGATTTCGTCAAGCATCTTGACGGACAGGTCCATTCCATCACGTGTTCCTTCGTTCCCGGCGCGAAACTGGACGAAAACGGCTCGAGCGGCTGCTACGCCGTCATGATGAGTCCGTGGTCCTCGGTCATGCGCGACTACACCTGGGGCGGAATCCCGATCGCGCTGCCAGGCCTGGCTGTGTTCATGTACATGCTGTTCATCGGCATCGAGTTCCTTATCTCGGGCAAGCACGGCAAACGGGGCGAGGCGGCATACCTGCTTCTTGCCTCGCTTCTGCCGCTGGTCACGTCCATCGTCTACTACGTCATTTCGGTGAAGATGGTCGGCGAGGTCTGCAAGCTCTGCGTCGGCATCTACATGATGTCGATCGGAATGTTCCTGGCCGCCCTGGTCCAGGTCATCCTCAGCCGGCGTGATCCCGAGCCCGGCGAACACGCGCTGCGAAACCAGATTCTTCGCTGGGGTCTGTACTTCATTGAGGGCGTGCTGTTCGTCTTCCTGGCCGTGATGATCTACCTGGCGGCAAAGCCCGAGTACAAGGTCAGGAACTGCGGCGAACTGGTCAAGGCCGAGGATCGCGCCCATATCATGATTCCCGGCGAGCATCCCGGCACCGGAGCCAGGTCCATCGAGATCCTCGACCCGCTCTGCCCGTCCTGCAAGGTCTTCCGCGACAGGCTCAAGTCAACCGAGGCTGGCAACCTGATCGACGCCGACATCCTGCTGTTCCCCCTGGACGCGGAGTGCAACTGGATGCTGAGCGGCTCGACGGTCCACCACGGAGCCTGCATGGTGTCACGCGCCATCCTCTGCTCGAAGAACCCGCACGAGGTCATCGACTGGTCTCTGGACAACAACATGGAGATCCGCAACACGGCCAGGAAACAGGGCCCGGAACAGCTCAAGGCGATGATCCTGGACAAGTTCCCGGACGTGGCGCAGTGCATCGACCAGGCCTCCACGGGCCAGCGGCTCAACCTGAGCCTGCGCTGGGCGATCGAGAACTCCCTGTCGCTTCTGACCCCTCAGTTGTTCGTGAACAACCGTCGTCTGTGCGACGAGGACATGGACCTCGGGCTTGAATACGGGCTGCGCATGCTGATCGAGAATGCCGGCGCAACCAGCAGGGGGAACTAGACCATGAAAAACATCGTGATCAACCTGATTGTTTTCTTGGTGGTCGGCATCGCCATGGCGACGACCCTCAATTCCTGGCTCGGCGCCGCCGAAAAGCGTGCCGAGGAAAACCTGGCCAACGCCGATAACACGGCAGCCAAGGCCGGCACCGCATCCGCGGCCGACGAGGCCTACTGCACGCCCGAGCTCAAGGTCATCCTGAAGCGCGTCCTGACCTCCTGCGGCATCGTCAAGGCCAGCGGCGGACGTGGTTGCCAGCCGCTCGACGCGCAGAACGTCGCCGCCATGTCGGGCGGTGACTTCAACGGCCTGTTCAAGCCGATGGCTGAACGCGCGGCCATCATCCAGTTCGACATCGAGAGCGCGGACCTGGACGAGGCCGCCAGACAGCTTATCGACCAGACATTCGCTGATCGCCGCGGCGCCTCCTACTTCCTGATCGTCGCCAGATCCTCCCCCGAGGGAAAGACCGAGTACAACCGGGATCTGTCCGAGAAACGCGCGACCGCCCTTTACGAACACCTGAAGGCCACCTACCCGGACCCCGACTTCGAACAGGTCGCCGGCATGCTGTGGCTTGGCGAGGAATTTGCCCAGCTTGAAAACGAGTTCTGCGGCTGGAAGCGTTCACGCCCCGAATCGGGTTGCACGGACAAGGACTTGAACAGATCGGCCTTCGTTGCCTGGATCGACTGCAGACTCTGACGGAACAAGACATGAATCGACATTCTACTTTCCTGATGGTGTTCCCTGTTCTGCTGGCCGTGTTCTCAATGGCTGGCTGCAACGCTCTGGACGACGCGAAGAGCGTCTACCGCGGTGAAGCCGGCGTCAACCAGGACAAGCCCGCCGGCACTCGCGCACGCGTCAACGCCGCGACAGCGACGGCTGCCAGCGTCATCCCGGACGGCTGGTGCGAAAAGCGGTGGGAACCGGGCGCCGGTCCCGAACTCAACCTGCCAGCGAACACGGTGTTCAACCAGGGTCAGATTGTCGGTGACGGCCGACCGCGCTGGATCAACATGTGGGCGACGTGGTGCAGGCCGTGTATCGCCGAGATCCCGCACATCCTCAGATGGCGCGACGCACGCCTGGGCAACGGGACCATTTTCGGTCTCGAAATGCTGTCCGTGGACGAGGATCTGAACGAATTCAAATCGTTCATGTCACGTCACGCCGAACTCAGGTCCACCATGGTGATGCGCATGTCCGACCCGACGGGCCTGGGCGCGTATGCCTCCAGTCTTGGACTTGGCTCCGACACGACCGTGCCGATCCATGTGTTCGCGGGCTCGGACAATCGTATAGTCTGCGTTCGCGCCGGCGGCATTACCGAGTCCGACCTGGGCGTGATCCGGGAACTGTTGCGATGAACGGCCGCCTGCCGTAATGATTCTTCGACGGGGTCTTTCGATTACCACCCGATCTGGTCTATTCTTGGCGATGCGCAATTCGTGGAGGTTAACCATGATTCGACTGTCGGCTTTCGCTCTTCTGGCGACCGCTTTGCTGGCTCTTGGCTGCGGTGGCACGACCCCTGGCGGCGATGTCACCGAAGACATCCAGATCGGGGTCGATTCCGTCACCAACGACACGGCGACGGACACTCCCACGTCCGATCGTGTCGAGCCTGACGCGATCACGCAGGACAACGGCGATCAGGACACGACTGAAACTGACGCATTCGTCGAGGACACCTCCGGGACCGACACCGGTGATTCGGACACCTCCCTCGAGGACGTCGCAACCGATACCACGGTCGATCCGGGCCCGAACTGGGTGCGCATGAGCGTCCAGATCGAGGACCCGGTGGTCAACGGCAAGTACCTGATGAACCCGGTCGACGGGATTACGTTCGGGTACAACGCGACGGGACACGAGTACATCACGCAGTTCGATCGGGACTGGAACGACGCGTCCATTACCTACATGTGGCACCTCGACGAGTCGACCGGAATCCACAGCAAGAAGATGACCGGCGGCGACGTGTTCGCGGATGGAACCAGCTTCTGCATGGATGAAAGCTGGTGCCAGTTCATCGGATTCGACGCGACCGACTCGACCTGGGTGGTGATGGGTCCCCGCACGCCCGCCGTCATGAAGGTCGACGCATCGTGGCAGGCAACACAATACGATCTGGTGGTCGACGATCCCGATCAGGCGCCAAACGGGGCTATCAGCTACTCGCACATTTACGATGGCGCGGGGTTCTGGGTCTACGGCTACGTCTCCGGGACAGGATTCTCGGATTCCCTTCGATTCTTCGACGTGGCAACCGCCGACTGGCAGGTCATCAAGACGGACCTGACGCCCGTGTTCACCAACTGTCTGACCAAGGCAACCGCCCTGAACCAGATCATCAGCGTCGGCGGCGTCACAACGGACGACGGTGGCGAAACCAGTTACGCACTTGGCAAGTTGCAGATCATCGATCTGGGCACGAACGAGGTCACCATTACCGACCTGCCCACTGAACTCGCGCCGCGCGAAAGCATGTCCTGCGCTTTCGACGACGCCACTTCGCGCCTGTACGTGTTTGGCGGCGCCGAAATGAAGGACAACTACGACGAGCGCAACAACATCTATCACAACGATCTTTGGATGTTCGAGGGCGGTGTCTGGACCAATCTGCTTCCAGACGGCGCAGTCGGCGAATTCCGCCAGTACGGCGACAGTTGGAGCCTGAAGGCCGACGCATCCCTGCCGAACTTCGGTCGAAACATGGGCAGGATGATGTTCGACGCGAACGGCGAGCCCCGTCTGGTTGTCATCGGCGACGTTCCCGGCACTGCAACGCAACTCTACACGCTCAAGCTCTCCGACCTGGATCTGTAATCTTGCACGACGAAGTCAACCAGTTACGCAGGACCGAGACGATCGGAATCCTGACCACCACCAGCGCCACGTTCATGACGGCCTTCGCCGGCTCGTCCAGTAACATCGCCCTGCCCACCATCGCGGCCGAATTCGGCCTGGATGCGGTAAACCTGGGATGGATCGCCCTTTCGTACATGCTGGCCACGGCCGCGCTGGTCCTGCCGATGGGCCGCATCGGCGACCTCTATGGCCGGCGTCGCGTCTTCGTAACCGGGGTCGCCATCTTCACGATTGCATCCGGACTTTGCGCCATCCCGCTCGGTATAAAAGCCCTGATCGCCTTCCGCGTCCTGCAGGGCGTCGGCGCATCCATGCAGTTCGCGACGGGCATGGCCATCACGACCAGCATCTTCCCCGCCCACCGGCGAGGCGCTGCGCTGGGCATCAACACGGCCAGCGTCTACATAGGAATCTCGATTGGCCCGACCCTGGGTGGCTGGCTGACCCACGCGTTCGGCTGGGAGGCCGTCTTTCTGGCCTGCATCCCGCCCGGACTGGTCGTGCTGGTGATCGGCGGACTTCTGCTGAAAGGAGAATGGAAGGACGCCGAGGGCGAGTCCTTCGACATCCCCGGAACGGTTCTGTACGGACTTTCGCTGGTGACCCTTCTGCTGGGCCTGACGTGGATCACGAAGCCCCAGGGGCCTCCCCTTGTCGGTGGCGCGATCCTGCTTTTCATCGGGCTCTGGATGGTCGAAAACCGCGTCAGGTACCCGGTCGTCAACACGCGAATATTCAAGAACAACCGGGCCTTCACCTTCTCGAACCTGGCCGCCCTCATCAACTACAGCGCGACGTTTGGCACCGGCTACATGTTGAGTCTTTACCTGCAGAACCTGCGTGGATTGACACCACAGGAAGCCGGCATGGTGCTGTTGACCCAGCCGGTAATCCAGGCGGTCCTGTCGCCCTTGACCGGACGTCTGTCGGATCGCGTCGAGCCGACATGGCTCGCAAGCGGTGGCATGGCGCTGACCACCGTGGGCCTGGCCCTGATGTCCTTTCACGGGCAGGCCACGCCCACCTGGTTCACGATGATGACACTCGCCATCCTGGGCGGCGGCTTCGCCCTCTTCTCGTCACCCAACACGAACGCGGTCATGCGTTCACTTAACCGTCGCGACTTCGGCGTCGGCTCGGCCACGCTGGCGACCATGCGCATCATCGGCCAGATCATGAGCCTGGGCATCGCTACCGTCATGTTCGCAGTCATCCTCGGCAACGTCACAATCGACCGCACCGTCGGCCCCGGCTTCCTGCACAGCATGGCCCTTACCATGCGCATCTTCGCCGCCCTCTGTTTCGTGGGAATCTTCTTCTCGCTGTCTCGCGGCAGGGTGCTCAAGCGCGAGGAAGAACACTGAATCGTCGCACCCCCGCCGCCGACTTCCGACCAGCATCCGAACAGTTCGTTTCCTTTCGTGCCCGATCGATTAAGATTGCCGGACACTGATTCAGTGGGATCGCACGGAAACCGTTTCGGGAGGCGTTCGTCATGACCCGCAGGATTCGCGAATGGACTTTGCATGAAGAAATCGGCCGTGGTGGCATGGGAATCGTGTATCGGGCCACGCATGACCTGATGCCCGGAACCTGGGCCATCAAGGTTCTGAAGTCGGAGATTGTCGAGGATCCCGAAAACCGCGAAAGATTTCTTAAGGAAATCGCCCACCTGACCCTTCTTCAGCATCCCGGCATCGTGCAGATTCAGACACCGATTCACGAGCAGGGCCAGCTCTTCCTTCCAATGGAACTTCTTTCCGGGCAGCCTCTGGCCGACCTTCTGAAGGAGCTACCGGGACAATGGCCACCGGCTCAGGCCCTGGACATCATCCTGCAGGTTTCCGCGGCGGTTGGATTCGCACACCGCCGCGACATCATTCATCGCGACATCAAACCAGCCAACATTCAGATTCTGCCCGACGGGGTCGTCAAAATCCTGGACTTCGGTCTGTCGCGTCAATCCGGCGACCGTTCCCTCACGGCGTCGGGGACGGCGGTGGGCACCCCCGCGTATATGGCTCCGGAGGTACTTGCCGGCCAGAAGGCCACCCCTCGTTCGGATGTCTTCGCCATCGGTCTCGTGCTCTACCAGATGCTTGCCGGCAGACTCCCGTTCGAGATGCCGGCTTCCGATTCGTCCGTCCAGGCCATCTACTACGCCGTGATAATGGGTCATCAGGCTGGAATACCCGATATCCGACAGTTCGTGCCTTCGATTTCACCCCCTCTGGCCGATCTGACGATGGCGGCGTTGTCCAGGGACCCGGCGCTCAGGCCGTCCGACGCGATGGTCCTGCATGAACAGCTGACGCGCCTGGCGGTCCGGGACCGGCTCGGATCGGAATTCATCCCCGATTCGTCTCCGACGGGTGATCGCACGATGCTGCACATCAACCTGCCCGTGGAATCGCAATCGCCGACCTCCGAAAGGAAGGCACGCCCGAGCACTGAGGCAAACCGCCTGCAACCCGTTGTTAATCCGCCCAGGCCCGGCGCCGGCCACTCCAGACATTTGTCGGTTCTCATCCCCGCTGCCCTTGCGGGAATGGTTCTGATGGGTGGACTGACGTGGTGGTTCGGTATCGAAAGCCCCAAACGGGCCGAAGTCGCCAGAGTCGCCGCTGCCGAGGAGGCAGCGCGCATCGAGCGTGAGAACGCGGAAGAGGCGCGCCGCCAGGCAGAAGCAGCCGCCCAGGAGGCTGAAAGGCAGAGGAAGGCGGCGCTGAAGTCCAGGTTGATTGAATCGCTCGATACCAACTGGGTCACCATACCGGGCGGCGGGTTCATGATGGGAGCGGAAAGATACGTTAACGAAGTCAGGGCGGACGGCAAACCGATTGTGAGTCCGGACGAACTGCCGACCCACTGGGTGACAGTCCCGACGTTCCAGATCGGTCGAGGCGAGATCACGGTCGAACAGTTCCGGATGTGCGTCGAGGCCGGCGCATGCAAGGAGCCTTTGAATCCCAAGGATGAACGTTACTGCGAGAACAGTTCCTGTTGCACATGGTTGAAGCCCGGTCTCGACAAGTTCCCGGTGAACTGCGTCAGCTGGGATCAGGCAATCGCCTTCGCCAGGTTCGCCGAGGCGCGATTACCTTCCGAGTCGGAATGGGAGTATGCGGCCCGCGGCGGGGGCATGACACAGGATTATGCCTGGGGAGATCAGGAGCCTGACTGCAACCTTGCCGTGATGCTTTTCGACCGGATGCGGGGATGCGGGGACGGCAGACCGGCCCGCCCGTGCAGCAGACCGGCCGGAAACACGATACATGGCCTGTGCGACATGAGCGGCAATCTTTACGAGTGGACGCAGGACTACTTCCACTACACGTACGCCGGCGCGCCGACCGACGGCTCCGCCTGGGACGATCGCGGCCAGTACCGTATTTTCCGTGGTGGCTCCTGGACCAACACGGCGCCTCAGCTTCGCGTGGTCAACCGCGGGTACGATCTCCCGGAAACCGCACACCACATGTTCGGGCTAAGGCTTGCCAGAACGATTCGGTGAAGCGGCCTGGGTCTGCAGCCATTCACGGTAGGATTGAACCTTCGTCGTCAAGGCGCGTCGACCCATCATCAGGTGCATCGAATCAACCCACGCGCTTGAAAACACCGTGGACGCGCCCTGCGCATCCGGAACGGCGCACCTGGATACGCGATCCGGGACGAAGGAGGGATTCAACAGCACCATCGGGTCACCCTGCACCATCATGCCAAGCCACCAGTCGTCAAAGGTCGGATCCGGCAGGCCGTACTGGTCGCGGTACATCCACGTGTCGTTGAACCACAGGCGAAGAGCCTCGCCAACGCCCTCGCCCGCCAGCATCGCGCCGTGAAGCACCTCCGGGTTGAAGATGCCGCCGGTCTTCGTGCTGCCGATGGTCGCCAGCCCGAACGGGGAATGCACGTACTCGGTCGCCATGTTTCCAGCCGGTTCGGTGTAACGGCTGATCGAGCAGTCAAACAGGTTGAAGAACGAGCCGCTGACCCCCAGCCCGGTCAATTCGTCGATCGCCAGGATGTTGTCCGGATTGACGCTGAAGTTGTCGTCGAAATAGATCGACTGGGGCGACGAATGAATCCACTGATAAACGAACTCCGCCCCACCGGAGGTCATCACCTGCAGGTAGTCGTCCTTGTCGGTGTCGTCTTCCCACTCCCGCCTGATGTAGTTGTCGCCATAGATGTCCGCCAGGCCCCAGGTCTGGCCCGTCGTGTACACGTCCGGCGTGCCGGTGGCGTTCGAGCCGTTCCAGTCGTCGTCTATGAACGAGAAGAAGTTGCGCGGCTGAAAGAAGGTGCCGTTGACACGATAGTCGTGCAGTCGTTCGAAATACTCGACGATTCGATCGGCCCCACCCACAAGTCTGGCCGAGAACAGTTCCAGATCCAGGTCGCCATGCGCGTCGAACATCCCGTCGCCGTCAGCGTCGGTCCACTGACAGTCCAGATCCTGAAAGTAGAGCTCGATCGGGAATTCCTCGTGCATGATTCCGATGTCGCCGCCGAAATCGGAGTCCTGCTCGTACCAGGCCGACGGGAGGTCACCGATCATGAATACTCCGACCAGACAGTCATCGGGCCCGACGCAGGCGTTGTCACGGCTGGCGGCGATGATCTCGCGCATCATCACGTAGTCTCCGGGCATCCACCAGCGCACCGCCGGAACAAGGCCGCTTTCAGTAGTCACATCGGTCACATACTGTTCCAGCGCGTCATCGATGGCGCCCTTCAAACGCCTGTCGACCAGAATCAGGTAGTTGTGCGGTTCAAGCTGTGCAATGACGGTGTCGGTATCGAAGGACCAGGTCCTTGACCTTGTCAGATTGCCTTCGTCGTCGCGCACGTCCACGCGCCATTGATAAATCGTGTCGGGCTGCAACACCGGGGAGAAACTGGTCGCGCCGGTCGCGGACAGCACCTTTTCCAGTTCGCCGTCCAGGGTTCCCAGATACACGTCGTAAAGGACGTTTCCACCATCCGGGTCGCCGGGCGATGTCCATTTCAGCAGGATGTCCGTCGCCACGCCCTCGGCCCCGTCACGCGGACTGACCGGCGAAGCGGCGCCGGGATACCAGTCGATGTCGGCCGCGGTGCACGCGCGCGCCTCATATCCGCCCGTCGTCACCCCGTAGCACTCGCACAGTTCCTCGTAGCTGCCCGCCTGGTACATGGACACCAGTTCCTGCCGGTCGTCGGTGACATGGGAGTTCACCATCAGGCCAAGAGGCGCGCCGACCTCGAGCGTGTCCACATCGAAATGGACGCGCATGGCGGATTCGGTTCCCGAAGTGGACGCCAGCGCGGGGCATGTGACCCAGACGTCATTGAACCACCCGGATCGATAGACCACGAACGGCGCGTAGTCCCCGTTGATCTCGGTGACACCGCCGTCACGCATCCAGGACAGCGTGGACACGGTCGGGTACAGGTTCAAGGTATAGACGGGTTCGGATTCAACCTGCGGACCGCCCACGTTCACGAAGATCCACGAATCGTCATAGCCATCGATCGGGTACAGCATCGCGAAGGAATCCGGAACCGAGGACAACTCGACGGTATCGCCCGATGGCAGCAGCAGTTCGGCCTTGAGCACCCAGGGATTGTCGCCGGGTTCGAGGCCGTCGTCCGGGTATCCGGCCAGCAGCGGCGTGATGATCTTCATCGCCAGCCCGCGGTTCGGGACAAGAAAATCCTCGTCCAGGGCCTGATCGATGATCTCGACGCCCGCCGGCCACGGAAGTTCGGCGTCCTTGTCGGACGTGTCAGCAGCGGCGTCCAGGTCGACGTCGTTCACCGCGTCGCCGGTGTCGACATCCGGTTCATCTATCTCTGTCGACAGGCCGTCGTCCGACCAGGAATCCAGTGCCGTGTCGTGAACGACGGTGTCGGTCCGTTGAACGTCATCGACCAGGATCTCGCCCTGTGTCCCGTCGGGCCAGTCTGCATCCGACTGAATCGCCTCAAACGAGTCGCCGGCATCACCCGGACCATCGTCGTCGCCGCACC
>JAGOFO010000067.1 GCA_017997155.1 Myxococcota bacterium | reverse complement strand
GTATAAGAGCCTGGCCGAACCAATCTCCGAGCCTGCGCCCGACCCAGTTCCCGCCCCGGCGGTTCCTGCCGGTGTCGCGCCGGATCCGACATCCCAGGTCCGGGACGCTGCCGGTCAGCCATCCCCGGATCAGGCCGCCGCCCCGCAACCCCAGGCGCCCGCCGCGGACTCGACACCGGGTGTCGACGCCCCGCCCCCAGGAAAATGACAATGGACAACGGCAAGGTTTCCGTACAGCAGAACATACAGTTCGACGATCTGAACGCCTTCATGGGTCTGTGCGGCCAGGGTGACGAAAACGTCCGCCGCCTGGAAACGATCCTCGGCATCGTGATCAGAATTCGCGGGAACGTCGTCAGCCTGTACGGCGAGGACAACGAGGTCAAGACCGCCATCCAGGTGCTGCGGCAGCTTTACGAGCTGGTGCGTCAGGGCACCGCCATCGCTCCCGAGGACATGGATCGCTCGACCTCGGTGCTTCAGGCGGACCCCGGCGCCGACCTGGCCGACGTGCTTGCCTCCGGAGTCACCATCGGCGGCATCGGCTCGCCAGTGCGCCCCCGCACTCCGGCACAGAAGGCCTACATCAAGGCGCTTCGCGAGCACGACCTGGTCATTTCGATAGGCCCGGCCGGCACGGGAAAGACCTACCTGGCCATGGCGACCGCCCTGGCCGCCCTTCAGGCGCGCCAGGTCAAATCTATCGTCCTGACGCGACCCGCGGTCGAGGCCGGCGAGCGTCTGGGATTCCTTCCCGGCGACCTCGCGGAAAAGGTGAACCCCTACCTCAGGCCGCTTTACGACGCTCTTTACGACATCATGGACAACGACCGCGGCCAGAAACTGATCGACCGCGGCGTCATCGAGATCGCGCCGCTGGCCTTCATGCGCGGCCGCACCCTGTCGAACTCCTTCATCATCCTCGACGAGGCCCAGAACTGCTCGGTCGACCAGATGAAGATGTTCCTGACCAGGCTTGGCTGTTCGTCCCGCGCCGTCGTCACCGGCGACCTGACGCAGACCGACCTGCCCCCCGGGACCAGGTCCGGCCTCGAGCACGCGGTCGAGGTCCTGGCGAACGTCCCGGGTATCGCGATCTCCCGCTTCACCGACGCGGACGTCATGCGACATCCGCTGGTTCGACGTATCATTCGCGCGTGGGACGCGCCGGAGGCCGACAATGCCCGTACAGATCTATAACAGACAGCGAACCGTCAAATACCGGCCCGAACTCTGGGACGCCGTGTTCCAGAACGCCCTCGCCGCCGTCGGACACCCCGACGACCTGGTCGAGGTCACCTTCGTCTCGAACCGCGGCATCGCGGCGTTGAACCGCCAGTGGCGCGGCAAGACCGGTCCCACCGACTGTCTCTCGTTCCCCGCCCCTGCCGACCTGCCCCCCTTCCCGGGCATGACGGGCCGCCCCCTTGGCGAAGTTGTCATCTCGCTTGAACAGGCCCTCGCCCAGGGTGCGTTGCACGTCCCCGACTCGGACCCTTCTGATGCCCTCTACTCCGAGGTCCTTTTCCTTTTCATCCATTCGCTTCTGCATCTGCTGGGCTATGACCACGAGACCTCTCCCCGCGACGAGGAACTCATGACCCGCGAACAGAACCGCCTCTTCGACCTCGTCAGCGGCTTCGCCTGCACCTGCTAGCCCTCGCCAGCCAGCGCAATCCCGGGCATTCGCTTCGGATTGGCACAGGGGCTTTGATCTGCATCCTGGCTGACTCATCCCCCCATAGTCGAAGCGTTGCGGCCTTGTGGCTTGTAGGGGCGAATGAAAATTCGCCCATCCGGATCGTCCGCACGATCTTTGGACGCAGTTGCGCCCTGTACGGGCGAATTACATTCGCCCTTCGGCGCGTCGGCGGGCAGCGCAATCCTCCGCATTCGCTTCGGATTAGCACACGGATTTCGCTCTGCATCCTGGCTGAGTCATACCCTCATAGTCGAAGCGTTGCGGCCTTGTGGCTCGTAGGGGCGAATGACAATTGACGCCTCGGGCATGGTGTGGATTACCCCGTTTGGATCTGTTCCCCAAAAAAACAGTTGCAGCATGTGTCGAATCTGAAGATGTCAGGACTGTGGACTACCGGGCGAAATCGACGGCGCGGGTCTCGCGGATGACGCAGACCTTGACCTGGCCTGGGTAGGAAAGCTGTTCCTCGATCTTGCGGGCGATGTCGCGGGCAAGGATGGTCGCGCCGTCGTCGTCCACGCGCTCGTTCTCGACGATGACGCGGACTTCGCGGCCTGCCTGGATCGCGTACGAACGGTTGACGCCCTGGAACGAGTTCGAGATCTCTTCAAGGTCGGTCAGGCGCTTCAGGTAGTTCTCGAGGCTTTCGCGACGTGCGCCCGGACGCGAGCCGGACACGGCGTCGGCCGCGGCCACGATGTGCGCCAGCAGGGTCAACGGCTTCTCTTCCGTGTGGTGCGAGGCTATCGCGTGCACGACCTCGGCGCTCTCGCCGAACTTGCGCGCGAAGTTGGCGCCGACGATCGCGTGCGGTCCCTCGACCTCGTGGTCAATCGCCTTGCCGATGTCGTGAAGCAGTCCGGCCCTTCGCGCCTGCTTGACCGGAACGCCAAGCTCGGCCGCCATCAGACCGGCCAGACCGCCCACCTCAAGCGAGTGCTGCAGCACGTTCTGGCCATAGCTGGTGCGGTACTTCATGCGACCGATCAGCTTCACCAGTTCCGGATGCATCGTTCCCAGCGCCAACTGGTACAGGGCGTCCTCGCCGGTCTCCTTGATATTCTGCTCGACCTCGCGGGCCGTCTTCTCGACGATCTCCTCGATTCGCGCCGGATGAATACGGCCATCCGAAACCAGCTTTTCCAGGGACAGACGCGCAATCTCGCGCCTGACCGGGTTGAAACCGGACACGATGACCGTATCCGGCGAGTCGTCGATGATCACGTCGATACCGGTGGCGGACTCGAACGCGCGGATGTTGCGTCCCTCGCGACCGATAATCCGGCCCTTCATCTCCTCGCTGGGGAGTTGAACGACGGAAACCGTGCGCTCGTTCGCGAATTCCGCGGCGTACCGCATCATCGCCACGCCGACGATCTTCTTCGCGCGCTTCTCGGCCTCTTCGCGGGCCTCCTCCTCGATCATCTTTATCTGCTTGGCCGCCGTCAGCTTCACGTCTTCCATCAGGCGTTCGGTCAGCATCCTGCGGGCTTCTTCCTGGCTCAGTCCGGCCACCGACTCAAGAACGTTCTTCGCCTCGATCGTCAGCCTCTCCTGCTCGGCCATCCTGGCCTTCAGGTCCGCCTCGCGGGTTCCCAGATCCCTTTCCCTGCCGGTCAACTCGCTCTCGCGCGCGACCAGGGTGTCCATCTTGCGGTCAACAGTCTCCTCGCGCTTGGCAAGCCTTTCTTCCTTGCGATCCGCCTCGCCCTTCGCCTTGCTCAGTTCCTTCTCAAGAGTCTTTATCTTGATGTCCGCGTTCTTGACCTGATTCCTGGCCTGGGTCAGCTTCGCCTCGAACCTCGCCTCGGCATCCCTCGCCTCGGCCTCACGGGTCTCCTTCTCCCTCGAAATCCTCGACTTGACGGTGACGCGCGCCAGGATGAACGCGACGCCAACGCCGACCACGAGCCCAGCTATGGCTCCTATCAGGTATTCCATGACTCGACCTCCCGGGACGCGCGTCGCGACAATACGACCACGCCCCAGCCGTCAGGGGGACGGCCAATAAGATTTAACTCCTGGCTTTTATTGATGGATTCCTGCCGGAATCCGGATGGGATGAGGGGATCCGGTCGATCAGCGTATTGCGCCCGCGCAACCGCGCACCCCGGTTATCGAAAAACAAGGGGCGCTATCTCGAACCCAAATCATTTCGCGGGTCAATCCCGCGCAATACGATTAACAGACCCGAAAAATATATTCTCATCCCTCGCCAGGAGGGTTGTCCCCGGAACCAGGAACCGCCGCCGCGCGACCGGAAGATTCATCCAGCATGCCCAGCAGCAGGTTCGACTTCGATCGGATGCTTTCCCGGAGATCGGTCAGATGTCGCCTTTCATTGAAAAGATCCTCGGCCATCCCGAGAAGCGCGAGAAGCGCGATTCTGTGGGAAGGCAGATTCGGAGCAACGCCCGCTACGGCGTCGATCCGCTGATTGGCAAAGGCGACGATATTGTTAAGGGCGGCCTCGTCAAGGTCCGATTTCAGCATGAAACGCTGACCTTGCAGAGTAACCTCGACTACCCTTTTTTCCACCGGAACCTCCCGGTACATCAGTTAGAAAGTTTAGGCATTTAACGCCCGATGTCAATTTCACGTTGACAAATATGAACAGAAGATCACAGTGCGGGTCAAACCAGTGACAGGCAGAATTCACGCAGCCCCGGGACATCCGCGAGACGCTCGATCGGCACCGGGCACCGCCACGACCAGTTGTGGGCACCGACCGTGCCGGGAAGGTTGATTCGGTGGATGGCCGGTTCGCCGGGCAACACTCCGAAAGGATGCAGGATGTCCTGAAGCGCCAGCACGACAAACGCGGAAAATGCGCCACCAAACCACCTGATCAGCGCCCTGCCCGCGTCGCCGTCCAGACAGGCCGGCGCAGGTTGCCCTGGACCGACCAACGCCCACAACTCATCGCGTTCCGACTGGTCGGTCGTCAGCCACCAGTCCGCAACGATCTCGCAGTCGTGGGTCGACAGCGTTGCCACCGAGAACGGCTCGTAGTTGGACAGTTCGATGAATCGGCGGTCGGTCTCCCAACGTTTCTCCCAGCGCTGCACCTTCAGGCCGCAAATCCCCATCTGACGCAGGGTCGAGCGGCAGATGTGCGGGATCGTGCCCAGGTCCTCGGCCAGCGGAAGCATGTCGGTCGATTCCAGCATCATGTCCAGTATCTTCCGTCCATGCGCGCCCCAGACCGCCTCGTCCCACGGCTCGAACCAGCCCTCGCGACCGTTTTGCGCATCCCGGTGGACCGTCCAGATGCGGAAGAACCCGACAACATGGTCGATCCGGTAGCAATCGAAATACCTGGCAGCCGAACGCAGCCGACGGCGCCACCAGCCGTAACCGTCGGACTCGATCGCGGGCCAGTCGTAGGTCGGGAATCCCCAGGTCTGTCCGTCGCTGGAGTACATGTCGGGCGGCGCTCCGGCCGCGAACTCCATCCTGAACATCCAGCGGTGCGCCCACACATCGGCGCTGTCGCGGGCGACCAGAATCGGAATGTCGCCTTCCAGCAGGACGCCGCGCTGTCCGGCGTGGTCGTGCGCCGCCTTCATCTGGCGGTCCGCCTCGTACTGGCAGAACAGGTGAAAGCGCGCCTCGGGCCCGCGTCCGAAGCGTTCAACGGCCTGGTCCGGCGCCAGGTTGCCCTGCCCATCCGGCCAGTTCTCCCACGACGCCTGACCGTTCGCGTCCTTCAAAACCTTGTACGCCGCGTAAATCGGCGCCCAGTCGTTTGATCGGCAGAATTCGTCGATTGCCGCCTCGATCGGGCCGCGGGCCATCCGTTCCCACGCCATGCGCAGCAGTTCCAGACGGGCCCGCCTGACCTCCGGGTTGTCGATGCGCTGGGCCCCGGCGAATCGTTCCCTGGTGGCGCGCAGGGCATCGTCCCAGTCCCGACCGGTGACGCCGATCAGATCCGGCGCAATGAATGCCGGGTCCAGGGCAAACGCAGACACCGCCGAGTAAGGCACCCCATCCAGCCCCGCGTCGTTCAGCGGTAGAAGCTGCAACAGCCCGAATCCGTTGTCCGCGCAGAAATCGACCATCCCGTGAAGGTCGGCGAAGTCACCCATGCCGACCTGACGGTCCGACTTCAGCGAGAACAGCGGAACGCACACGCCGAACGTCTTTTTTCCGCCGGTGGTCGCCGCCCAGTGCCTCGCAGCCGCGCATGTCGCGAACGCACCACGCCCCGCGTCGTTTTCCGACATTCTTCCGCCTCCGCGTCAGTTCAGGTCGCCGGCCGGAGCGTTTTCCGGTGCGGGATGCTCGATTATCGGACCGAACTTGGATTCGTACTTCGCGACGTTGTCCATCAGCGCGCGAATCACGCGTTTCATGTGCCCCGGGGTCGTCACGATTCGCGCGTTGACGGTTCCCTGTGTCGGAGAAATGAACATGAAGTCCATCGTGAACTCCTCGCGGCTGTGGCTGACCACCAGATTGTTCGCGTACGCGCCAGCCGCGATTTCGTCACTGATCTTGATGGGGATGTTCTTCTGGGCCATCTGGTCACCTCCGGCGCCCGTCATCGGACGCGTCGTCCATCACTAAAGGATATAACGGGCCTCGTCATCGGACTCGCAGATGCGATCCAGGCGCGCCGATACATAGTCCGCCGTTACGGGCACGGTCTGTCCACCGATGTCGGGGGCGTGGAACGACACCTCTTCAAGGACCTTCTCAAGGACGGTGTGCAGTCGCCTGGCCCCGATGTTTTCAAGCCTGTCGTTCAGGCTCGCCGCCACCTCGGCGATGCGGTCGATCCCGTCGGGCAGGAAGTCCAGCGTCACGCCCTCGGACGCCATCAACGCGATGTACTGCCGAATCAACGAGTTATCGGGCTCGACCAGGATGCGCCGGAAGTCCGAAACCGTCAGCGAGTCGAGTTCGACGCGAATCGGGAAACGTCCCTGCAGTTCCGGGATCAGGTCCGACACCTTCGCCACGTGGAAAGCGCCGGCCCCGATGAACAGGATGTGGTCGGTCCGCACCAGGCCGTACTTGGTCGAAACCTGGGTTCCCTCGACGATCGGCAGGATGTCGCGCTGGACGCCCTCGCGCGAGACGTCGGGACCGGACCCGGTCGAGTTGCGCCCGGCGATCTTGTCCATCTCGTCGATAAACACGATTCCCGCGTGCTCGACCAGCTCAACCGTGGCGTTCTTCACTTTTTCGGGGTCGACAAGCTGCTCGCGTTCGGCTTCATCGATCACCCTGATGGCGTCCGACACGGTGACCACGCGATCCTTGGTCTTGTGCGGCATGAAGTTCCCGAGCATCTCCTGGACCTGATTGCCCAGGTCTTCAAGCCCCGCGCCCGAGAAGATGGACACGCCCGGCAGTTCCGGTTTCGTCTGTTCGATCTTGACCGTCATCGCCATCGTGGCCGGTTCGCGGGCACGGATGGCCGCCAGCACCGTCGCGCGATCCAGCGGAGCGTGGGTCGGCGCCTGCCTGACCAGCAGATCGGCCAGTTTTTCGTCAGTCCTGCGAGCCGCGTCGGCCGCCACCCTTTCGCTTTCGGACGCGCGGACCATCTTGGCGGCGACCTCGGCCAGGTCACGGATCATGCTCTCGACATCGCGACCGACGTATCCGACCTCGGTGTACTTCGACGCCTCGACCTTCAGAAACGGCGCGCCGCACAACTTGGCCAGCCTGCGCGCGATCTCGGTCTTGCCGACGCCGGTCGGACCGATCATCAGGATATTCTTGGGCGTGATGTCGTCCCTGAGCGGCTGCTCGACCTGCATCCGCCGCCACCGGTTGCGCAGCGCGATCGCTACCATCCGCTTCGCGTCGGCCTGACCGATGATGTACCTGTCCAACTCCGAAACCACCTGTTTCGGGGTCATCTCGCGTTCGAACCGGGCAAACCCAGTCTTCATTTCAACTCCTCGACCGTAATGGACGTGTTGGTGTAGATGCAGATCCCGGCCGCGACTTCCATGGCCGCTCGGGCAATCTCGGCGGCGGGCAGTTCGGTCCGCGACGCAAGCGCCCTGGCCGCGGCCAGCGCGTAAGGTCCGCCTGAGCCGATCGCCACGATTCCGTCCTCGGGCTCGACCACGTCACCGTTGCCGGTCAGCAGGAACGTGCGCTCGACATCCGCCACGATCAACAGCGCGTCCAGTTTCCGCAGCGCGCGATCCATCCGCCAGTCCTTTGCCAGTTCCAGCGCGGCCCTGGCAAGGTTGTTGTTGTAGTCCTTCAGTTTCGCCTCGAACCGCTCGAACAGGGTAAAGGCGTCCGCCGTGGACCCGGCGAAACCGACCAGCACCCGCCCGCCTGCCGCGCGCCTGACCTTGACCGCGGTGGATTTCAACACGGTATTGCCATAGGTCACCTGGCCGTCGCCGGCCATCACGACCGTGTCGCCCTTCCTGATGCAAATCACGGTTGTCCCGCGAATCCCGGTCTGTTCTTCCATCGGATCCTCCTAGTCCCCGGTCTTCCTGGCCCTCGGGTGGCTGCGATCGTAGACATCCTGCAGCCGCGCCAGTGTCACGTGCGTGTACTTCTGCGTGGTCGACAGCAGCGAGTGCCCAAGCAACTCCTGGATGTCGCGCAGATCCGCTCCACCATCAAGCAGGTGTGTCGCGAACGAGTGTCGAAGCATGTGCGGATGCACGTGTCGCATAAGCGCGACCTTGTCCACCGCCTTGTCGATCATCCTCGCCACGCCGCGGACTGACAATCTTTGGCCGAAACGGTTAAGAAACAAGGCCCTGTCGTCGACAATTCCGGTCTTTTTACATGGAACCTGTCCACGCTGGGCCAGATACAGGCGCAGTGCGCCGATCGCCTTGCTTCCGATCGGCACCACGCGATCCTTGCCGCCCTTGCCGGTCACCCGCACCTCGGCGTTTCGCATATCCACGTCAAGGATGTCCAGGCCGACCAGTTCCGAAACACGCAGCCCGCCCGCATACATCAATTCCAGGATCGCCCGATCGCGCCGCTCTGCCGGCGAGTCGCCGTCGATGCCGTCGATCAGCGTGAAGGTCTGGTCCACGGGCAGGAATTCCGGCAGGGTCTTGGCGGTCTTCAGAGCGCGAACCGCCCCGAACGGATTGGCATCCACGATTCCGTTCTTCTTCCAGAATTTGTACATTCCACGCAGGGCGGCCAGTTTGCGATTGGTCGTGGTCTCGACGTTGCCGAAGCGCACAACGCGGAACCATTCGGCCACCAGTTCCTTGCCCGAATGGAACGGATCCAGCCCGGTCTCGGCCACGATCCGCAGGTATTCCCGAATGTCCGACCGGTAGGCGTCGATGGTGTGCGGCGACGCCGACTTTATCACCGCCATGTGCGTCAGAAACCGCTCCGCGGCCTCATCCGCCATCCCGTTGACCACTATCGCGTCCTTCCCGTCGTCCTTCTCATCCACCATCCCGCACCCCCGACCGCCTGAACCCGTTCATTATACCCCCGGCCCCCTGCCCGACGGCGAATGGAACGATCCGGCATAGTCCCGTATAGTTTGTCTTCCCTGACGAGCCGGGAGGCGCGGCGTGACTATTCGAATGTTACTGGTGTTCACAGTCGCTCTTCTGGCCGGCTCTGGACTTGGCTGCTCCACGGACAATTCGCCGAGTGATGTTTCCGGCGGGCCCTTTACGCAGTTCGCGGTCCATGAAGATTATCCCTGGTGTGAAGACTTGGAAGCCCAGGGGATTGCGATCGACGCTAATCCCGATACATGCCAGTTCAAGTATCTTGATCGAGGTTATGTCTACTGGACCGGTCTTGCATCTGTCGGCTTCGTGGGACAGGTTGAGCCCGATTGTGACGATGGCGAAGAGATGTACTGCCTGCCATCGGAATTCGGTCAGGATTGCCTTTCATTCTGTCCGTTCAAACTGACCGGTGTTTCCAGGGTGCTTTTCGGGGATCCTCAATCTATCGAGACTCTCGCGACGTTTTCTCATGAGCCGGTCGAAATCGACGGGGAACAGATTGACGCGGTTCGTGTGGATGGCGGATACCCGTCGCCATTGTGGAGGATCGTTTCCGGGGAGAACCTGATCTTCGCGCACCGGAACTGTAACGCGCAACGCTATGTCGGATACGACGACCTGTATATGGTGGTGGGGATCTACCCGATCAAGGACGGGGTGGTTCGCGACGCCGACGATCGTTCAATCCTTCTCGACGACCTGTGGGAAGCCTTCCACACGATGGACCTGAATGTGAACGAAGCCGCCGACTACGCATCACGCTGTGACTATTCACGATGAACGAGTGCAACAACTGGTTGCACAAACTGGGGGCCGACAATCTGGTCGCCAAAAAATCAGGCGGGCTGGACCTGGTGGGACTCGGTCCGGACGGTGACGCGTCCGATCAGAATCTTGACGGTTCCCTTGGAATCGAGCTCGGACACGACACCGACGCGGCCCGCGAACGGTCCGGCGGTGACCTTAACGCGCGATCCCTTCGAGAAATCGACGACATGACCGTCGTTCATCACGACTGCCTGCACCTGGCCCGCCGACGGGGCGGACGACGATGTGCCCAGATAATTGGACGTCGGCTTCCACGCGCAGAACTTCCACATGTCCAGCAGTCCAGCTATCTGATCCGCTGCCTGGTCGGCAAAGGACGCCTGCCGCACGACCGGGTCGTCCGCCTTGTATGAAAAACCGACGAAGAACGTGAACTGCTCGTTCATCACGGCTTCTTCAAGAACCGGGATCATTGACTCGTCGAACCTCGACGCCGGAATCATCTTGTCCGGCGCGACCCTGACGACCGCCTCGCGCGGCATCAGATGAAGCATGCGGACCAGCCGCGCCGTCTCTTCGTCACGCTCGCGGCAGCGGTTCAGCAGGTTCATCACATCCAGCCAGGCGCGCGAGTGGATCATCAGCCCGACATCGATCCTGTCCTGCCGCACCAGCACGCCCAGGAACCCGTGGCGGTGATACTCGCCCGAATCGGAGAGCTGTTCCGGCAGGCCGACCTTGCGGTCCAGCACCGGCGCCACCGCCCTCTTCTGTTCCTCGGTTCGCGAGAAGTAAAGCGCCATCTCGGACACGCGACGGCCGTTGAACACGGACGGGATGTGCGGCGAGACCGCGCGGGCAAACACGACATCCGAGGCCGCCAGACGGCTCTCGACCCGATCGCCCAGCCGGTTCAGCAGTTCGGAGACCTTCATGCGTTCGATATTGAACATGTTCGACGACCACTTCCGCTCCTCGAACGCGGCGAAAACGGAATCATCGAACCCTTTGAAGCTGTCGACCGAAAACACCTGCCACCCCGCAAACCGCCATAAACGCGCCCTGACCCACACCGGGCCCACCGGACGCGCGAGCCGAGAGTCTACCCGAACCGCCGCCTCTTGTGGAGTGGCCCGTTCCAGCCGATTACAGGGTTTGCAACGTGAGGCTCGGTCTGTATTTGAACAACGAAT
>JAGOFO010000291.1 GCA_017997155.1 Myxococcota bacterium | reverse complement strand
TGAGAGGCAACATGCTTACGCGAATCATCAACTGTCAGATATTCGATCCGGGCAGGAACGGTGCCCAGACCGGGGCAGCCACGTTCGAGGGCTACGTTGAGTTTTCAAAAGACGCGATTACCGCTGTCGGCGAAGGCACCCCGCCCCCCGCGGATTCCAGGGTCAAGGTAATCGACGCCCGCGGGGCGACGCTTGCGCCGTCTTTCGTGGACATGTACGCGAACTTCTGTGAACCGGGATATGAATACCGCGAAACGATCGCCTCGGGTTCCAGGGCCGCCGCCGCGGGTGGATTCACGGCCGTGTGCCTGCGCCCGGACACCGATCCGCTCATCCAGCGCAGCAACGGTGTACGCTTCCTGCTGGAACGCGGCGCTCTCGCGGGACTGATCGACGTGTACCCGATCGGCGCGCTTTCGATGGGCATGGAAGGCCAGACGATGTCCGAAATCGGCGAGATGGCCGCGGCCGGCGCGATCCTCGTCGGCGAGGGCAACGTCTTCGTGAAGCGCACCGGCTTCCTCAGGCGTGCCATGGAATACGCCGGGAACTTCGGACTGGTTACCATCCTCACGAATGAAGACCCGTCGCTGGCCGAAGGGCCGGCCCACGAAGGTTTCATGTCCACCGCGCGAGGCCTGAAGTGCAGCCCCGCCGCCGCCGAGGAAATCGCCGTGGCCCGTCACATCGCGCTGGCTGAACTGACCGGCACGAAGACGCTGCTGGCCAAGGTTTCCAGTGCGGCGGGCGTCCGCCTGATCAGGGATGCGCGGGCGCGTGGCGTCAACGTCTTCGCGTCCGTTTCGATTCATAATCTGGCGCTCAACGAGGACGCTAACGCCGGTTACAACGCGATGACCAAGGTCTGGCCGCCTTTGCGGGCCGAGTCCGATCGTCGCGAACTTCTGAAGGCGCTCGAGGAAGGCGTGATCGACATAGTCGTGTCGGACCACGACCCGCACGTGATCGAGGAGAAGGAGGTCGAGTTCGATCTCGCGACGACCGGCGCTGCCTCGATAGAGCTTACATGGTCGGTGCTGAACACGCTGGCGGCGCGCGGCGAACTGGGTTTCTCCACCGTCATCCGGGCGCTGTCCACGGCGCCTCGCGGAATCATGGGAATTCCGGGCGGCGAGATCCGGACCGGCATGCCGGCCGACCTCGTCCTGCTCGATCGCACGGCGAAGTGGACCGTGAGCGCGGCCGATATGGTCACCTGCGGCTGCAACACCCCGTTCGATGGACAGGAACTGATCGGAAAGCCCGTCATGACAATCAGGCGCGGCGACGTGACCTGGCCGTCCTGAGCCGGCGTTTCCACTGGAACCCCGATGGAGATTCGTGATCCCATTCATGGACCGGTGATCGTCTCGCCCGCCGAGATGCGCGTAATCCTGCACCCTCTTTTCATGAGGCTGCGCGGAATACGTCAACTGGACTTCTCGGAGTATACGTTTCCAGGCGCCAGTCACTCCCGATACCTGCACAGTCTGGGCACCATGCACCTCGCGGGGCTTGCGTTCGACGTGGTCGCCAGTGACCTCGACGGACGCGTGCCAGGGGTCGATCTGGCTCGGCTTAGACAGACCGTCCGTCTTGCCGGCCTGCTTCACGACCTTGGGCACCCCCCGATGTCACATACTGGTGAACGACTGCTGCCCGACATCGCGTGCGTCACAGACCGGGAGCCGGGAAACGTGAACATCGATCACGAGGTGATCACCCGCATACTTCTGCGGCGGACCGACATCAGCGACCTGATTGCCTGCGAGTTCGCGGACCTGGGCGTCCTGCCCGAGCATGTCGAGGCGGTTCTCAGCCCGGTTTCCAGTTCCACGCACAACGAGCCATTCACGTTCGGTTCGATCGACACCCTGCCCCTCTTCAGGCAGCTGATCTCGGGCGAACTGGACGTGGACAGGATGGACTATCTGTTGCGCGACTCCTACTTCACCGGCGTGACGTACGGCAGGTTCGAGAAGGACTGGATCCTGTCGCACATGGGCGCCACGTTCGAGGACGGCCGGGCGGTGCTCACGCTGGAAAGCAACGCGGTATTCGCCCTCGAGGACTTCCTGCTGTCGCGTCACCACATGTACCTGATGGTCTACAGTCATCCCAGGACGCAGGTCTACCACAGACTGCTCGGGCGTTTCCTGGACGCGACCGGCCTGCGCATGTCCGACGACCTTTCGCGCTTCGTCGAATTCGACGACGCGTGGCTGATGAATCATCTGAAGGATTCCGACAACGACAACGCGCGACGGATCTGCAGCCAGGACATTCCGCGTCTGGTCTACGAGGTCTGGGGCGACCAGGCGGATCGGCTGGCGCGTATTCAGGACAGTATCGAGATGGCGCTGCCCGAGACCGCCATCGTGCTCGATTCGATGTTGTCCTTCTCTAAATACTTCGCTCGCGGACGGGCCTGTGGCGACGATCCGTCCATCAGAATCCGCCAGGTGACGCCCGGCGGTTCGGCGCGGGTTCTTCCGGTCGAACAGTACAGCGACATGTACGTCAGGC
>JAGOFO010000066.1 GCA_017997155.1 Myxococcota bacterium | reverse complement strand
TCTTCGATGATTATGTTGCCGGCCGATCTGGCGACGACCTCGAGACCTTCCATGATGGGAACGCCGGAAGAAACCAGCGTGCCGAGGGTCCGGGTGAATCTGGAGACGGCCGATTTCCGAAGCAACGTCCCGAAGATCGGAATATTCAACGCGATCCTGTCGACCACGTGATGACCGAAGTTGCTGCGCTTGAACAGCGTGTAGGCGATCGCGATCGCGACACCGCACGCGATGACCAGCGGCAGGTACTTGATGAAGGTCTGAGACGCGGCGATGACGATCTGTGTCAGCCTCGGCAATTGCGCATTTCCAAGGCTGCTGTACATCGTGCCGAACTGCGGAATGATCTTCCACAGCATCAGGCCGATGATGCCGACCGCCGCGATCAGGACGAATGACGGATACTTCATCGCGCCCCTGACCTTCTGGGCGATCTTGTCCGATTTTTCGATGTATGCGGCCAGTCGGTTCAGGATGGTATCCAGAATACCACCGACCTCACCGGCCTGAACCAGCGACACGAACAGGGTGTCAAACACCTTCGGGTATTTCTTCAGGCCATCGGCCAGGGTTCCGCCGGTCTCGACGTGACCCTTTACCCCCTGGATAATCCTTTTGAATTCGGCATCCGGTTCCTGCGTACCAAGGATGTCGAGGCACTGCACCAGCGGAAGACCTGCGTCGACCATCGTTGCAAGCTGACGGGTGAAGACGACCAGCGTCTTGCTTTTCACACCGCCAAGGCGCGGAAGACGGATCTCGATGCTGGTCAGGTCGCGCTTGACCAACGTGGGCTCGATCTGCATCCCGACAAGCTTCTTGCGGGCTTCGTCGGCATTGGCGGCCTCGAGCACGCCCTTCTTCCTTATTCCTTCGGCGGACAGCCCTTCCCAGTTGAACTTGCCCATTCAACCCTCCAGCCGGATTCAAGCCGACAGCAAACTGTTCATCTCTTCAAGGTCGCCGGCACGCGCCAACGCGTCGTCCCGGGTGATGACCCCTTCCTCATACAGTTTCAACAGCGACTGGTTCATCGTCTGCTGACCGAACTTCGCCTGGCCCATCTGCATCTGCGAGTATATCTGATGCGCCTTGCCTTCCCGAATAAGATTGCGTATCGCGGCGTTGGGAATCATCAACTCGACCGCAACCACGCGCCCCCCGTCCACGCGACGCAAAAGCTGCTGGGACAGGACGCCCTCGATCACGAAAGACAACTGGGTCCTGACGCGATCCTGCTGATCCGCCGGGAAGAAATCCATCACGCGATGGATCGTCTGCACGGTGCCGTTCGTGTGCAGCGTCGACATCACCAGGTGACCCGTTTCGGACAGGGAAAGTGCGGTCTCCATCGTCTCGCGATCGCGGATTTCACCAACAAGGACAACATCCGGGTCCTGACGCATTATGTATTTCAAGGCGCCGTTGAAGTCGGCGGTGTCCGTGCCAATCTCGCGCTGGTTGACGATGCAGTTCTTGTGCCTGTGCAGATACTCGATCGGGTCCTCGATCGTAATGATGTGGCTGCGGCGTCTGGTGTTGATGGCGTCAACCATGGACGCCAGCGTGGTGGACTTTCCCGAACCGGTCGGTCCGGTCACAAGAATCAGACCGCGCGGCCGGTCGATTATCGTACCCAGAGCCAAAGGCAGCCCGAGCATGTCCAACGAAAGAATCTTCGATGGAATCTGGCGAATCGCACCAGCGACGCTGCCACGCTGGCGGAAGAAGTTTGCCCGGAACCTGGTCTGGTTGCGCCACTGAAACGAAAGGTCTATCTCGCTGTACTGCTCGAACCTGGCGATCTGCTTTTCGTTCAGGACGCTGTAGGTCAGACGCTGGGTATCGGCCGGAGTAAGTGGCGGAACCTTGATCGGATAAAGGGAACCGTCAATCCTGATCTGGGGTGGCGACCCGACGGTCAGATGGAGGTCCGACGCGTTCTTATCGACCATCACCTGCAGCAGCCTGTTGATGTCAAGCGCGGGGGCGCCCTGCACCGGCGCGCTGTTCGCCGGAGCGGCCGGAGCCGCCTGTTTCGTATCGTCCGTCATAGCGTGTCCGCGACCGTCACGCGAAGAACTTCCTCGACCGTGGCGTTTCCAGCGGCCACCTTGGCAAGGCCCGCCTGCCTGAGAGTCATCATCCCGGCCTTGATGGCCTCGCGCTTGAGTTCGATCGACGAGTAACCCTGAAGAACGAATTCCTTGATTTCGTCCGTCATCGCCATGACTTCGTAAAGACCGGCGCGGCCACGGTATCCGGTTCCGTTGCAGTTCTTGCAGCCGCGACCCTTCATAGGCTGGACCGTCTCCGCCTGCTCGGGCGTGAAGCCAATGTCGATCAGCACCTTCTTGTCGATCTGGATCGGTTCCTTGCACTCGGTGCAGATACGACGGACCAGTCGCTGGGCGCCGATGCAAACCAGGGTTGCCGTCAGCAGGAACGGCTCGATACCCATGTTCAGCAGTCGGTTGATGGTTGAAGGCGCATCGTTCGTGTGGAGCGTCGAGAGGACCAGGTGGCCCGTGAGCGCCGCCTTTACCGCGGTCTCGGCCGTTTCGAAGTCTCGAATCTCTCCGACCATGATGATGTCAGGGTCCTGACGCATGAAGGAACGCAACGCCGCGGCGAACGTCAGGCCGATTTCCTCGCGGACGTGGACCTGGTTGATGCCGCTGATGTTCATTTCGACCGGGTCCTCGGCACTTGAGATATTCGTGTCGGGAACGTTCAGTTCTGACATCGCGGAATAAAGTGTCGTCGACTTTCCGGAACCGGTCGGGCCGGTGACCAGAACCATGCCCCACGGCTGGTTGATCGCTTCACGGAACAGCCGCAGCGGCTCCTTCTCGAATCCGATCGCGTCCAGCGACAGCTTCAACGCGCCCTTGTCCAGGATTCGAAGGACGATCTTCTCGCCGAACAGACACGGAAGAACCGACACGCGGAAATCGACCTCTTTCTTGCGGCCCATCACCATCCTGATACGACCGTCCTGTGGCAGACGGCGCTCGGCGATGTCCAGCTCGGCCATGATCTTGACGCGGGACGTGATCGCGTTCCTGAACCTTATCGGCGGGCGCATGATCTCGTAGAGCACTCCGTCCATGCGATAACGGACACGAAAATCCTTTTCGTACGACTCGATGTGGATATCGGATGCCTGACGCTTGACGGCGTCCACAAGGATCATGTTCACAAGGCGGACGACCGGCGCCTCTTCGGTCTGCTTGGTCAGATCGTTGACGTCGATCTTGGCCTCGTCCTCGACCATGGACAGGTCGTCTTCGTCCTCGGCCTCCATCTCCTTGATGATGCCATCAAGGTCGGTTCCGACTTTTTCCTCGCCGTAGTACTTGTCGATAGCTGCCTTGATCGCCGTCTCGGACGCAACCACGGACTCGACGTTCAGCCCCGTCAGGAACTTCAGGTCGTCCATCGCGTAGATGTTGCCCGGGTCGGTCATCGCAACGATGATCGTCGACCCCTGCCGGGCTATCGGCATCAGGTTGTGTCGCTCCGCCACTTCACGCGGAACCAGGCCGGTCACGTTATCCGCGATCTCGACCTCGTCGAGGTTGATCGATGGCACGCCGTACTGGCGCGACAGAAAATTGATCAGCTGGCTCTCTTCAAGGTAGCCGAGGCGGGCCAGGGTGTAACCGAGATTCTCGCCGTCCGCCTGAACCTGCTTCGCCTCATGAAGTTGATCGACGTTGACCAGTTTCTCGCGAAGAAGGATCTCGCCCATGGCAGAACCGCTGTCCACCTTGACCGGCATGTATTCACGGGTCGGTTTCTCATTGGGAATCGGTGGAATGTTCGGTGGGGTCTTACTGTCGTTCGCCATCTGAAATCCTCGTGCAACACCTGAAAATCGGGAAGGTCCGGTACCAGCGCGGCTATTTTATCCCTCGATGGGGCACAAGGCAATAAACGTGGCTGAACGGATGGGGCGACGGAAGCGGCTAGTCTTTCGGTTCTTCCTTCATCGTCGCGAAGTCCATGCGCGAAATCTGCTCGTAAGTCGCGAATCTGGTCGCGACCTCCTTGCGGGCCGCCTTCATGAGCTGCTCGAAACGCTCGGGATTCGCGCGCTGTACCATGCGGAATCTGGTCTCGTTCGAAACGAAATCCATGATGTCGCCAGCAGGAGCACCAGAATCGAGCTGCAGCGGGCTGAGTCCCTCGCCAAGCCGCCTGGGATCCCAGCGGAACAGCGGCCATATACCGGTCGCGACCGCAGTGGCCTGGTGTTCCGGCCCGTTGATCAGGTCGTAGCCGTGCGCGATGCAGTGCGAGTAAGCGATGATCAGCGAGGTTCCCGGGTAGGACTCGGCTTCCTTGAACGCCTTGACCACCTGGGCATCCTTCGCGCCCATCGAGACCTTCGCCACATAGACGTTGCCGTAGGTCATCGCGATCATGGCCAGGTCCTTCTTCGCCGTGGACTTACCAGCCATCGCGAACTTCGCCGATGCGCCGAGCGGGGTCGCCTTGGATGCCTGTCCACCGGTGTTGCTGTAAACCTCGGTGTCCAGAACAAGGATATTGACGTTACGGCCCTGCGCCAGAACGTGATCCAGTCCGCCGTAGCCGATGTCGTAGGCCCATCCGTCGCCGCCAAGGATCCAGACGCTCTTGTGAACCAGGTAATCAGACAGGTTCAGCAGGCGGCCTGCCTCGGAGGTCTTGATACCGGCCAGTCTGGCACGCAGATCCGCCACGCGGACACGCTGTTCGGCGATCTGGGCGTCGTCGGTCTTGTCCGCGCCTTCGATCAGGGCGGCGACCAGTTCATCACCAATCTGTCCGGACAGCGCCTGAAGCAGTTCGACCGCCTGTTCGCGGTGCTTGTCGACAGCAAGACGGAAACCGAGACCGAACTCGGCGTTGTCCTCGAACAGGGAGTTATTCCACGTCGGGCCACGGCCATCGCAGTTGACGGTGTAAGGTGTCGTGGGAAGGTTGCCGCCGTAGATGGAACTGCAGCCCGTAGCGTTAGCGACCAGCGCGCGATCCCCGAAGAGCTGCGAGAGCAGTTTCACATAGGGGGTCTCGCCGCAACCGGCGCACGCGCCTGAGAACTCGAACAGAGGCTCCATAAGCTGGGAACCCTTCACGGTCCCGGACTTCAGCAGGGCTCTGTCGACATTCGGGATTCCCAGGAAGAACTCGAAGTTCGCGGCCTCGGCCTCACGCAGCGGAAGCTGCGGCTGCATCATCAACGCTTTCTGTCCCTCGACCGCCTTGTTGCGGCCGGGGCAAACCTTCGCGCACAGACCGCAGCCGGTGCAATCCTCGGGCGCAATCTGGATGGTCCACTTCTTTCCCTTGAAATCCGGAGCCTTGTAGTCAACGGATTTGAAGGTCGCCGGGGCGTCCTTGAGCAGATCGCCCTCGTACACCTTGGCGCGGATCGCGGCGTGCGGGCAGATGATGCTGCACTTGGCGCACTGGATGCACAGCGATGGATCCCACACCGGGATGTCCAGAGCGATGTTGCGCTTTTCCCACTTCGTGGTGCCCGTCGGCCAGGTGCCGTCGACCGGGAACGCGGAGACCGGCAGGTCCTCGCCGTTGTTCGACATCATCGCGGCGGTGACGTCCTTGACGAACTGCGGAGCCTTCGGATGAACGGCCGGCGGGCGAAGGATGCAGCTTGTCGCGATCTCGGGAACGTTTACCTGATGCAGGTTCGCGACCGAGTTGTCGACCGCTGCGAAGTTCTTCTCGACGACTGCCTGACCCTTCTTGCCGTAAGTCTTCTCAATGGCCTTCTTGATCGCCTTGATTGCCTCATCCCGGGGCAGGACTCCGGAGATCGCGAAGAAGCAGGTCTGCATGATGGTGTTGATGCGGACGCCCATGTCGTTCTCGCGGGCGACCTTGTACGCATCGATCACGTAGAACCTGAGCTGCTTGGCGATGATGTCCTTCTGGACCTCGCACGGCAGGTGCTGCCAGACTTCCGAAGCGCTGTACGGCGCGTTCAAAAGGAATACCGCGCCCTTCGCCGCGTATCGCAGCATGTCGTATTTCTCAAGGAAGCTGTACTGGTGACAGGCGACGAAGTTCGCCTTGCGGATCAGGTACGCCGAACGAATCTGGCGCGGTCCGAAACGCAGGTGCGATGTGGTGATGGCGCCTGCCTTCTTGGAGTCGTAGACGAAATAGCCCTGGCCGTAGTTGTCGGTGTCGTGCGCGATGATCTTGATCGAGTTCTTGTTCGCGCCGACGGTGCCGTCCGAACCCAGACCGAAGAAGACCGAGCGGCTGACGTCGTCCGGTTCGATGTCGAAGTCCTTGTCGTAGTCCAGCGAAAGCTGGGTGACGTCATCATGGATACCGACCGTGAAAAGCGGACGGGGCGCCTTGCGCCCGAGTTCCTCGTAGATCGCCCTGACCATCGCGGGCGTGAATTCCTTGGAGGACAGGCCGTAACGACCGCCGATGACCGTCGGTTCGCACGCCAGTGGGCACTTTCCAGCGGCCCTGACCATATGAAGCGCCCCGATCACGTCGAGGAACAGCGGCTCGCCATTGGCGCCGGGTTCCTTGGTCCTGTCCATGACGGCGATCGCCCTGACCGTCTTCGGCAGCGCCGCGACAAACGCGTCGACCGGGAACGGACGGTAAAGACGCACCTTCACGACACCGACCTTCTCGCCGCGGGCGAGCGCCCATTCAACGTACTCGTGAGTCACGTCACAACCCGAGCCCATCAGGACGATGACCCTTTCCGCGTCAGGAGCGCCGAAGTACTCGACCAGTCCGTACTTGCGACCGGTCAGTGCCGCGAACCTGTCCATCTGCTCCTGGACGATGGCCGGGCAGGCATCGTAGAACTTGTTGCCGGCCTCGCGGGCCTGGAAGAACGTGTCCGGATTCTGTGCGGTGCCGCGCATGATCGGATTATCGGGGGTCATGCGGCGCGCCCTGTGCGTGGCGACCATCTCATCGTCGACCATCGCGTGCAGGTCTTCATCAGTCAGTTCACAGATCTTGGCGACTTCGTGCGAGGTCCTGAAACCGTCAAAGAAATGCAGGAACGGCACGCGGGCCTTCAAGGTCGACGCGTGGGAGATCAGCGCGAAATCGTGAGCCTCCTGGACCGACGCCGAAGAAAGCATGGCGAAACCGGTTCCGCGGCAGCTCATCACGTCGGAGTGATCGCCGAAGATCGACAGTGCGTGTGTCGCCAGCGTACGGGCCGAGACGTGCATCGCGAACGAGGTCAGCTCACCGGCGATCTTGAACATGTTCGGGATCATCAGCAGCAGGCCCTGCGAGGCCGTGAACGTCGTGGTAAGGGCGCCTGCCTGCAGAGCGCCATGAACCGCGCCGGCCGCGCCGCCTTCGGACTGCATCTCGGTAACCTGAGGTACCGTGCCCCATATATTCTTCCGGCCCTGGGCTGACCACTCGTCTGCCCATTCGCCCATGTTGGACGAGGGCGTGATCGGATAGATCGCGATGACCTCGCTCAGCCTGTGCGCCACAGACGCGGTTGCTTCATTTCCGTCAACAGTGATCATTTTTGTATTGGACATTCCGCTTCTCCAGGAAAGAAAAAAAACAACTGATAGCCCTTGAAAACCAAGCGGTTTCAACGCGGAAAACGCCGAATCGCGACGAACCGTTTCGCGCGCCAAGTCTAGGTGGCACAACGGTTATTGTCAAGACAAACAGCCCTGCAAACGATTATGATTGACGCCTGACTCCCGACTGTATCGGGCGTCTCACTCAAGCGGCAGACTCGAAATGTCGGACAAGGTCCAGCGGCGCGACGCGATTGGCGGCACCCCTTCCCAGGAGGACATCGTCCAGATCGGAGCGGGGTGTTCCATGTCCTGTACCTTCTGTCCGCATGGCGGCGGCAGGTCAGGACGGTCGCCGGCCGAGATACTCGACCCTTCGTACCCGCTGCCCGTCGCCAGCAGGGTCACGCTGCTGGCCGGGGACCTGATTCGAGCCGATCTGGCGCCGGTCGTTGAACGCCTTCGCTCCGCAGGCAGTCGAGACGTCTTCATCTACGCGACACCGGGCGCCTGGGATCTGGATTCTCTGGACGCGCTGAAGCGCGCCGGCCTGACCGGGCTGCACCTTATGCTTCCATCGGCCAGCCGGGACGCTCTGAAGGCCCTGGCCGGACCAAGGGCGTCGCTTGGCCTGATGGCCCGACTGGTTCGACACGCGGCGGGACTCGGCCTGCGTTTCGCAGCCGATATCCCGGTCGTCCAGTCGACTGCGGCCAGTATTAATGAAACGGTTGACCGGTTCCTACGCCTGCCCGTGGCGCACGACCGGGTGATCCTGCGTTTCCTTGCGGAATTCGACAGCGTGAAGGGGCCGATCGCGTGGGATCATTCCCTGGCGGCGAAGTCCGTGTCGGACGCCGCGACTTCATGCAGGGCAGCCCGCGTGGACCTTGTCCTGGCCCACCCCGAGGCGCCGCCCGCATGCCGGATGAACCTGACTGATGCATCGATCGATATGTATCCGGGCCTGCGCATGTCAGGCGCCCGGTCTGGCGACACGCATCCCTACCAGGCCTGCAAGGTTTGTTTCGCGTCGTCTATCTGCCCGGCGGGCAGGCTTTCGCCAGACGTGGAGCCAACTCCCCTGCCCGCCCCCGGCGCCACGACAAACGACACGACTCCGACCGTTAAGGCGGCTCGTCCCACGTCCATCGTCATATGGCAGCGTCAGGCCGTTCTGGAAGGCCTTTCGCGGGAGCTGGCAGCAAAACACCTTGCATGCCGCTATCCCTGGGAACAGATGGAGGCCCACGACATCAGGGGCACGGTCACTCCCTGCGCGGGCGGATGGCCCCTGAACGCAACCATTAGCGACTGCTGGTCCTGGCATGACTCGTCACTGCTCGGTGCCTGGAACTCACCTGCCATGCAGAGGGTCCGCGCTTCAATCGCGGCAAAAGACCCGATGGCGACCTGCAAGCCGGAGTGCCCGGCATTCCACGGTGGTCCTCAATCCGCGCTGCCATCGTTCCTGGCCCCGTCCACTCAGGTCATGTTCGACAACATCGTCGCGAACACTCGCGAGATGCTCGACGGCGCGACCATCCTGAACAGCCGCCCCCAGTCCATCAGCTTCTCGCCGACGATGCGGTGCACGAACCGCTGCCGGATGTGCGACATCCACGAGGTGATGCAGGCGATGGGGCGGCCCGCCATCGTCCGCGAGATGCCCGACGCGCTGTTCGATGAATTGATCGACCTGTTGCCCACCACCAGGATGCTGGCGCTGACCGGCGGCGAACCACTGGTCTCAAAACGCATGCGGCAGGTGCTGGCGCGGTTCCGGGCCGACGATTTTCCGGATGGAGCGGTCACGATCACGACCAATGGCCAGCTTCTGAACCAGCACATCCTGAATGATCTTTCGGTCACCAGGATAAAGCTCTTCTACGTCTCGCTGAATGCGGCCGACGACGAGATGTACGAGTTCGTTTCCGGCGTCCGCGGCGGCTTCTCCCGGGTCAGGCGCAACCTGGAAACCCTGATCTCCACAACCCCGCGCATGGCCGGCAGGCCGGGAGTGGTTCTCAGCTTCGTCGTGATGCGTTCCAATTTCAGACAGCTTCCCGCGTTTCTTGATCTGGCCCGCAGGCTCGGCACAGGTGTTCGCCTGCTGCCGGTCGAACGTGACAGGCTTGGTGAATCGATCTTCACGGACGAGGCGACCCTTGCCGAGGTGCGCGCCATGCTCGCGCGGTCGGTCATTCCCGCGATCACCGGTTTTCCGTGGGGCTACCGGGCCGAGGTCGCCAGGCTCGAATCGATCCTTTCGGCCAGGATGTCGGCCAGGGACTTCAGACCACTGTGACCGGGCGTCATTCTTTTGGATATTCCAAAACCCACCTGTAAGGTAAACTAATGCCGTTTTGAATCCGGAGGCTCAGATGCCTGCTCAACTGGTGCTTGCCTCAGCATCGCCGAGGCGCCTTGAACTGCTTGAAAAGGTTGGATTCGCCGTCAAGGCAATGCCGGCCGTTATTGATGAAAAGTCACACATCGACGAGATGCCCGACACATACGTCAAACGAATCGCCAGGACCAAGGTCCTGACGGTCGTTGACCGCATACAGCAGACCCTCTTCACGGACCAGGATCAACTCCGGATGCAGCGTGGACTGCGCCGTGACACGCCGCTGCGGTGGGTGCTCGGGGCGGACACCGTTGTCGTCGTTGACGCGGACGTGCTGGGCAAGCCGCAGGATCACGTCGAGGCGGCAGAGATGCTGACCCGCCTGCAGGGCCGGGAGCACTACGTTTTGACCGGCTTCTGCCTGTACGACATGCAGAAATCCAAGGAAGGAATCCAGGCGGTTCAGACGAACGTCCGCATGAAGGCCATGTCACCGAAAGAGATCGAACGCTACCTGTCGGTCGGAGAATCGATGGACAAGGCTGGCGCGTACGCAATCCAGGGCGTTGGGGCGTATCTTGTCGACTCGCTGGTCGGTTCCTACACGAACGTCGTGGGCCTCCCGGTCTGCCAGGTCGTCGAGATGATGGACGAGATGAACGCGCGGGACATCCTGCCGTATTGACGCCCTCCCCTGTTCCAGGTTTTCGCCCATGTGATTTTCGAGGTGCCCGACTTGACGCGTCAGGAACAGATATCGGATGCGGTGGCCGCGGTCAGACAGAACATTCAGATTGCCTGTGGCCGGGCAGGTCGCCCCGTCTCGGATGTCCGGCTGATCGCCGTATCCAAAAGGATGTCGGCCGAGGATGTGGCCGCGGCATTCGCAGCCGGTCAACTCGATTTCGGTGAAAACTACGCGCAGGAACTGGTCGGCAAGGCGGCCTCGCCGCTTCTGGCCGGAACCGGCGTGCGCTGGCACTTCCTTGGCGGGCTCCAGTCCAGAAAGGTCAAGGATATCCTGCCCCTGGTGTCGTCAATCCATTCCGTCGACCGGGACTCGCAGATCGACGAGTTGGTCAGACGCGCCGACCAGTCACGGCCGGTCGAGATATTCCTTGAGGTCAACACAGGGGACGAAAGCCAGAAGTCCGGCGCGGATCCACGGGACGCCGAGCGACTCTGCGCGCGCCTTCTGACCGTGCCCGGGGTAAAGCTGGCCGGACTGATGTGCATCCCTCCCTTCTCGGACAACCCCGAGGACTCACGCCGCTATTTTTCGATGCTCCGGAACCTCCGTGACCGCCTGATTGCCACGATCTGCCCCGCGGAAGGGGTGCTTTCAGGTCTTTCAATGGGGATGACGGCGGATTATCCTGTGGCAATCGAGGAAGGGGCCACCATGGTCAGGGTCGGCACCGCGA